>JAFGRF010000235.1 GCA_016935295.1 Caldifarciminota bacterium
CAGACCTTGAACCGTCCGCCCTCGTAGACGAGCTTGCCGTCCGCGTACACCCGCCCTTCTTTCATGTCCTTGATCATGTCCCAATGGATGGCGGAGCGATTGGCGCTGCCCGTCTCCGGATACGCGGCACCGATTGCCAGGTGGATGGTTCCGCCCATCTTCTCGTCGAACAGGATGTTCCGCGTCGCGCGGGTGACGCCATAGTTCAGGCCGAATGCGAACTCGCCGAGATAGCGGCTCCGCTCGTCGGTATCCAGGGCCGACTGGAGCATGTCGTTCCCGCGCGCGGCTGAGGCCTTCACGACCTTGCCCGCCTGGAACTCGAACTCAATGGACTCGACCGGATGGCTCTGGAACATCGTCGGCACGTCGAAGGTTATCCGTCCCTCAGCCGAATCCTCAACCGGCCCGGTGAAAACCTCGCCCGACGGGAAGTTGGCTTTGCCGTCGGAGTTCACCCACTTGCGGCCATCGACGGACACGGTGAGGTCGGTGCCCGGTCCCTCGACCCGCAGCGTCTTGACGCTATTGAGGAAATCGACGTAGTGCTGCTGCTCCGCCGAGAGCTTCTGCCACGCCGCAATCGGGTCTGGCTGGTCACAGAAGCAGGCTGAAAACACGAAGTCGGCATAATCGGCCAGCGACATTCCGGCCTGCTGCGCACTCGCGTTCGTCGGGTACTGAGTGAGGCAGGCCTTGAGCTCGCCCCGGCCCTTGCGCTCCATGAAGGTGTCCATCAGCGGCTTGCGCGCCTTGCGGGCGATGGCGAGCCGGGCCGGGTCGACGCCGGCAAGCGTCGCCAGGTTCTCGTCGCCGCGGATGGCGAGCCTTGCCGAGCAGGTCTCGATCTCGAGCCGGTCTGACGCCGGCACAAACCCGATCTGTTCGTCGCTGCCGTAGCGGTACAGCACCTCGTCGAGCTCCGGGTTGATGGTCCGCACGAACGGCAGTGCCCCGGCTTTGAGCGCCGCGACAAAGAACTCACGCACGAACGGCAGTGCCGGCACCGACGCCAGCACCAGCACCTGTTCGCCCGGCTTGAGATTCAGGCTGTACTGCGCTATCGTCTGCGCCATCTTGACGAGACGGGAATCAGTCATCTTCTACCCCACTTTCTTGCCGCGCGTCAGGAAGAACCCGACGATACTCGCGACCGCGACGAGCGCGCTGACTCCGAACAGGAGCCGGCGGGTTGATGCAAAATTGGTCAGCTGCCCGATGACGAGCGCGGACACGGCAAAGGCCAGGTGAAGAAGCCAGTCGCGGGTCGAGAATATCCGGCCGCGTGCCGCTTCCGGCACTGACTCGTGGAGCAGCGTGTCCATACCGATATAGACCGGCGACAAGGCCAGTCCGGCGATGAAAACCAGCGGTGCGACCGGCGCGAAGGACTTGGTAACCGCAAGTCCTGCGCCCACCAGGCCGAGCACGAGGAAGGAAGCCAGCATCACGATGTGCTTCTTCAGTCTGTGCCCCAGCAGTCCGTACCCCATCGAGGAAAGCACCAGCCCGACCGAGCCGATTGCTCCGACGAACCCGACGCCTTGGGTTCCCAGTCCCAGACCACTGCCGAGCCCCTTCGCGCTCTGGATGATCGGAATGTAGAGCACGAAGACCGCCGCGCCCAGGATGACCATCATGAAGACCGAGCAGTAGACAAAAAACACCGAGGGCTGTCCGCGCACGAGGTTGAACGCCTCCCTGACTTCGTGGATCATCCGCGCCTGCTGGGTGAGAAAGAGCTTGACCTCGGTCTCCTTACGCCGGGCGATGATGCCCTGGTGCCACCGCCGCCCCAGCCGACGGAAGATGACGAGCAGCGAGACGACGGACACAAGGTAGGTGAGTGCGTCAATGTAGAAGCCCGCGGTCCACGCCGGGCTGATGCCGATGTGCGACCACCACTTCCAGTCAACGATGAGACCGCCGAGGAACATGCCGAGGAAGGTAGCGACGCGGCCGACGAAGCTCATGAAGGAATTCGCGCCGAGCAAGTGATCCGAGCCGACAAGGTTCGGGATTATCGACATCCGTGAGGTATTGAAGAAGAGCCCGCAGAGAAAAACGAGAAAGGCCACAGCGTAGATAAGCATGAGGTTCGAAGTCGCAAGCGCTACCAGGGGTATCGACAGCACCAGTATCGTCCGCGCCGAGTCGCAGACGACCATCACCTTGCGCCGGTCCCACCGGTCGACCAGAATCCCGGCGAGCGGTCCGAAAAGGACGACCGGCATGGCCACAATGACCGAAAGGTAGGAAATCGCCTTCGAGCTCTCCCATCCGTACCTGCCGGCGTAGAAGGCAATCATCGCCAGCAGCGCCATGTAGTCGAGCTTGTCACCGAAGAGCGACACGGCCTGCGACCAGCTGAAAACCTGGAACTCGGCGTTCTTCAGAACCGACCAGAGCTGGTTCTTCCCCTTGGTCCGGGCCGCGACCGCAACGGTCTCGGCAATCTCCGACTCGGCACTCAGGACCTCGCCCCGATCTTCAGGCATTTCGCCCGGCAGAGTCGGCTCTTCTCTATCCACTCCAGCCCTGCTTGCGCCCGTACCTTGGAACCGGGTACTCGCGCGCCAGCTCTTCGTAGAATGCCTCGACCCGCTCGGCCAGCCTGGGCCAGGAGTACTGCTGCACGCGATCGAGTCCGTTCGCGGCAAGCCTGCGCGCGAGCTCCGGGTCGCGGAGCACCTTCACAAGTGCCTGCGCCAGGGCCGGCGGGTCCTCCGGCGGCACCAGCAGGCCCTCGCGTCCTTCTTCCAACACGGTCCGGTAGCCGTCGATGTCGGAGGCGACGACCGGCCTGCCGGAGGCCATCGCCTCCAGCAGCACGATACCAAAGCTCTCCTGCCCGGTTGCCGGAGAGCAGTACACGTCACAGCTGGCGTAGTATTTCGGCCGCTCCTCGTTCCTCACCAGTCCGGCCCAGCGCACGTGCTGCTGGACCACCGGCGGCAGGTACGACCTGTACGAGTAGCCGAGCAGACCGGTGCCGACTACGACCAGCTCGACGTTCGGTATGTGCTTGACGATGTCAGGCATCGCCGAGAGCAGATGCTTCAGACCCTTGCGTGGTTCGAACCGACCCACGAACAGAATCCGCGGCCGGCCGTCGTCCATTCCGGACACGCGGCCGGCATCGGGCCGAAAGAAGTTCAGATCTATCCCGTTCGGGATAATCCTGTAGGGGCCGGGGAAATACTTCGCGCAGGACTCCCGGGCCGTCGCCGATACCGCAATCAGGCCCTGCACGGCATTGAAGTAAGGCCGGAGCACGGAACGGAACAGCGCATAGCCGAGACTCTGGTCATGGCCGGCATGGAAAGTCACGACATTGAGCGTGCGCGACGCCTGAATCGCGGCCATCGGCAAAGTCGGCGCGAGCGAACCGTGGACGTGAACCACGTCGAAGCGCTCGTCATTGAAATACCTGCGGATCTGGGATACGGGCCGCCAGGCGACTGAGACGCGCGCGAACGACCGGTTCGACCGCACGACCCAGCCGGTGCCGATCCGCTTCACCTGGTCCTCATCCGGTGTCGAATCCATGCATTCCATCATGCGCCCGCCGACGTGGGCGGTCAGCACCTTGACGACGTGGCCGCGCTTGCGCAGTTCGGTGGCCAGGAAGTGGACGTGCTCGGCAATGCCCCCGACGTAGGGATAGTAGTTGTCGGAGACCATGCAGATCTTCATGGAGCAAGCTCCATGAAGAAGTACGAAGTCCGAATGACGAATGACGAATCAAGTCCGAATGGCGGAAAGCCCGAAGTCGGGCATCGGAGCTTGGTCATTGATTCGTCATTCGTGCTTCGGAATTCGTCATTCTCTTCTGTGGTTGTACGCTTCGATCCCGGCGGTGAGGACCTTCATCGCCCGGTCGAGGTCAAGGCAGTTGAGCACGTAGGCGATCCGCACTTCGTCCCTGCCCTTGCCCGGGGTCGCGTAGAATCCGTCGGCCGGCGCGACCATCACGGTCTCGCCGTCGAGTTGGAACTGGTCAAGCATGAAAGTGGCGAACTTCTCACCGTCGTCGATCGGCAGCCGGGCCACGACGTAGAACGCGCCCCGCGGCTTCACGCAGAGCGCGCCCGGTATCTTGGCAATTGCAGCGCAGACCACGTCCCGTCGGCACTGGTACTCGTGCCTGACCTCTTTGAAGTAGCTATCGGGAACACTCACCGCCGCCATCGCCGCGAGCTGGTCCACGGTCGGCGGGCAGAGGCGGGCCTGTCCGAACTTGAGAATCGCGGCCATCAGGGCTTTGTTTCGGCTGGCCACGCACCCGACCCTGGCCCCGCAGGCGCTGTAGCGCTTGGACACGCTGTCAACCAATATGGCCCGGTCTTCGATCCCCTCGAGATTAAGAACGCTCACGTGCTCGGTATCGTCGTCGTAGATGAACTCGCGGTAGGCCTCATCGCCGATGAGATAGAGCCCGTGTTCCCTGCAGAGCTCGGCAAGCATGGCAAGCTCGGCCCGCGTGTAGACCGCGCCGGTCGGATTCGCCG
Source organism: Caldifarciminota bacterium (assembly GCA_016935295.1). GTDB lineage: Bacteria > Hydrothermota > Tepidihabitantia > Tepidihabitantales > Tepidihabitantaceae > UBA2258. The sequence continues at coordinate 4,512 of JAFGRF010000235.1, forward strand.
GGTTCGAGTAGATGATCGCCCTGGTACGGTTCGTGATTGCCCGTTCGAACTCCGCCTTCGGCGGCAAGGCGAAGCCGGTCTCGGCCCGGCAGGTGACCGGTACGAGCTTCACACACGCGGTCGCGGCGAACCCGGCGTAGTTGGTGTAGAACGGCTCGGGCACGATGACCTCGTCCCCGGCATCGGCGACCGCGTCGAGGGCAAACGATATCGCCTCACTGCCACCGGTGGTGATGCAGACCTCGGAGGAATCCAGCCGGATTCCGACCCGACGGTAGTACTCGACCAGCGCGTCGATGTATTCCTTCAGCCCCTGCGACGGGCCGTAGGAGAGCACCTTGATGTCGACGCCGCGATAGCCGTCCATCATCTCCGCCGGGGTCTCGACATCCGGCTGGCCGATGTTCAGGTGATAGACCTTGACCCCGCGCGCCCTGGCCTTGTCCGCGAACGGCACCAGCCGCCTTATCGGGGATGCCGGCATCTCGACCGCACGACCGGAAAGCCTGACTTCGTTCATCTCTGCTCCTCTCAGACACGCTTCACGCACGATGCATCGTGCATGATGCCTGATGCGTCAAGCGTCCAGCGTCTTACGTACTGCGTCCTCTGACAGCGGGCCGACCGCGCCGCAGTACTCGAAATCAGCAGCCAGCAGCTCGTCCAGCAGGCTCTCCACGTCCGCGCGCGTCAGCCGGTTGTATGCCTCCACCGTCTCGTCCACCGTCACTGCCCGGCCCAGGAGCTGCCACGCCCGGGCCAGGCGCATCATCCGCGTGCTCGTGCTCTCAAGCGCCAGGAGCACCGAGCTCTTGGTCATGTTCCGCGCCCGCTCGAATTCGTCGTCGGTCAGCCGGTCGCAGCGCAGGCGCGCGAATTCCTCGCGCAGAACCGTCACGCACCGTGCCAGCTTCCGGTGGTCGGTGACGAGGTAGACACCAAGCAACCCGGAATCCGAGTACTGCTCCGCGAAACTGCCCACCGAATATACCAGAGCCTCCTGCTCGCGCAAGCGCTGAAACAGCCGCGAGGACACCCCGCCGCCGAGCGCCATGTTGAGCACGGCCAGCGCGTGGCGCCGCGGGTCGGAGTAGACGAGCCCCGGTCTGGCCAGGCACAGATAGACCTGCGAAAGCTCGTTCCTCGTCTCGACCAGCACGTTCGGTAGAGGGATGGCGGCCGGAGTCCGGGACGGAGACCGGCACGCCCGACGCGTATCGAGCAAAGACACCAGCGAATCGGCCAGCCGCCCGTGTTCGACATCGCCCACGGCCACCGCGACCCCGCAGGCCGGGCCGTAGCAGCCCGCATACCGCTCGCGCAAATCGTCATCCGACTGCCCGTTGACCGAATCGATGGTGCCAACAATCGGCCGGCCCATGCCGTGTTCGCCATAGAGCGCGCGGAAGAGCAGGTTCAGCGCGATAGTATCCGGGTCCTCCTGACTGGTGCGGATCTCCTCGGAAATGACCTCCTTCTCCTTGGCCAGTTCCTCGGCCCGGAACGCGGGTGCGTTCACCGTCTCGGCCATCAACGCAGTAACCGGCCCGAACTGGTCCCCGGGAAAACGGCCGTAGAAACAGGTTGTCTCCTTGTCGGTGAACGCATTCAGCTCGGCGCCGTGCGACTCGGCCGCGATGTTGATGGCAATCACGTCCTTGTCCCTGGTGCCGCGAAAAACCATGTGCTCGATCATGTGCGCGATGCCGCCCTTGCCCTCCGGGTCGTCGCGCCCGCCGGTTCGGAAACTCAGCCCCAGCGCCACCGAACGAATGTGCGGTATCCGCTCGGAAATAACGACCAGCCCGGACGGCA
>JAFGRF010000026.1 GCA_016935295.1 Caldifarciminota bacterium
ACGGACAGCGTCGTCGCCGTCCTGCCCGAGGTTGGTTCGGCTGTTGCGGTCTGCTGGAATCCCACCGCCCAGAAGGTCTATGCAGCTACTGTCGATACGCTGTTCGCCATCCGGACCGATGGCGACAGTGTCGTTGCCCGGGCTCCATTTGACAGCCTCAAGCCTTTGCTGGCGTGCGACCCTCAGCGAAACCGCATCTACTGCACAGGCTCCCGTAATGACTGGGGGTATTGGTCGAGCGTCGATTGCACGGCGGACACGATCCTGAAGACGACCGTTACCATACTCCCCATCACCTTCCTGGCCTGCAACGCCACGCGGGACATGCTCTACGTCTTCCTCAGGAGCTGGTTCGATGAAGTCCTCATGTATGACGGCACGACCGGCCAGGAATTGACGAGCGTCACGGTGCACGGCGTGCCGCGCCGCGGCGGCTGGAGCCCCGGTCTCGACCGGCTGTATTGCGTTGCGCTGGACGACGGGTCAGGCTACAGCACTTGTCTGCTTTCGGCGGTCGACGGCACACGCGATAGCATTGGCGGCGTCGTGCCCCTGACGGTGAAGGCGGAGAACATCGCCCTCGACACAGTGCACAACCGGCTGTACTTCACGTACAGCTCGACGGGGTGCGGCTGCGTCGGAGTAGTCGATTGCGCGCAGAATGTCGTCACCTCCTACTCGTATGCGGGGAGGTATCCGGCCGCGCCATGCTACAATCCCAACAACAACCGGCTCTATTGGGTAACTTGGGATGCGGTCGTGGTCTACGACTGCTCGACCAACGCTGTGACCCGTCGGGTGGCGAACACAAGCGGCTATGTCTACACGACTCGACTGCACGCTGCCTCCAACAAGCTCTACGCCTGTGCAGACACGCCAGGCGGCAAGGTGATCGACGTCATCGATTGCGGGCGAGACAGTGTGATCAAGGTTGTGAGTATTCCTGACTACGGTGGGAGCTTCCAGGAGCTACTACTCGTGCCTGAGGACAACACGGTGTGGTATTTGGGCTTGCGGTCCGTGGTGGCCATAGATTGCCTGGGTGACAGTATTGTTGCCTCCGCACCAGACACGCTGGGGACCATCAGCGATGCCTGCGCCTGCCCGGAGGACCGCAGGATATACACAGGCGAGGAGGGGTTCACCGCACGAAGCGTGAACATGGACAAACCTGCCGAAGTCGACACCCTGCATGAGCGGATACCGGCCAGTGGCAAGATGCACTTCGTCAACATCCCCGATGCGCACAAGACCTACTGGAGCTATGCTTACCCCAGTCATTGGCCCGGCAGTTCATGTATCTTCGTTATCGATACCAGGACCAATGCTCTCGTGGACTCCTTCTGGGTGGGGCAGATGATATCTGACATGTGCCTGGACCACACAGGCAACTTCGTCTATTGTGCTTCCATGGCCGATTCAGCGCTGCTGGTGCTTGACGCGCGGGGCGACAGTGCGTTTGCGACGGTGCGGCTGCCGCCCACGATGGCCGCCGAGAAGAACTCCCTCGCTCTGAACCGTGCGACGAACCGCATCTACATTGCGCAGTACGACTACTACAGGTACGGAGATGAGATTCCCGTGATACGCGACAGCATGCTGATTGGGGTGGAGGAGCTAGCTCCGCCCATTCCTTCGCGGTTCGCCGGTGCTACCGTGGTCCGCCGTGGAATACCGATGCGCGTCTCGGAGACGGGTGAGTTGTGGGACGCGGCTGGCCGGAAGGCGGCAACACTGAAGGCCGGATTGAACGATATGAGTCGGCTTGCGCCGGGGGTGTACTTCGTCAGGCAGGGGCTAGGGACTAGGGGCGAGGGGCTGGGGAGGACGAGGAAGGTCGTGGTCACCAGATGAAGGAGCGAATTGGCAGCAAGGGTCAGAGCACGTTCGGAGGTAACCATGCCCCGTAGCCGTGGTCTGGTCCGCCATCCTACGTCTTCCAACAATCGAGCCGTTGGGCTCAAGGCACTCCTGTGCGCGCTGGCGCTCGGCGTGGCCATCGGCCACGGCCAGTGGTTGGAGGAGACCATCTCCCTGTCTGACTCGCTCGGCGGGGTGACACGCCCGCGCTGTTTGGCATACAATGCAGCAAACAACACCCTCTATGTCGGCGGGGCGGATAGTAGCCGCGTGATTGCGATTGACGGCGCAACGGACCAGAAGATCGCGCGGATTCCGACCGGGAATAGCGTTATCTCCATGTGTTGGAGCTCCATTGAGAATGAAATATTCACAGCCAACTATAATGCGGCCACGGCCACCGTTATAGACGGGTCGACGAACGCCAACATTGCCACCTTGCCAACTGGTATTTGTCCGTCGGCCATATGCTACAATCCCACCAGCAACAAGGTCTATTGCGCCAACTTCGGCGCCTACGAGGAATCCGCGAGCGTGACCGTGATTGACTGTGCAGCGAACCAAGTAGTTGCCAGCGTGGCCACAGGTGGGTATATGCCTGCTCTCTGCTGCAATCCGACAGACAACAAGGTCTACTGCACATCATTTGAAGATGTCGGCGTCGACGTAATTGATGGTACGACCAACAGCGTCTTGACGACAGTGGCGGTTCGTCGCTACCCAACGGCACTGTGCTTCAATCCGCGCAGTGACCGAATCTACTGCGCGAACGGCGGTGGCTGCAACGTATCTGTGATAGACGGGTTGAAGGACTCGGCTATCACGATCATATCCGCGACCAGTTGGCCGAACGCCCTCTGTTACAATACGGTAAGCAACAAGCTTTATTTCACGAACGCTCTAAGTGCTTGCGTGACTGTCGCAGATTGCTCGTCCAACTTCGTCCTCCGTACAGTGGCCGTGGGCAATCGGCCGGTGGCTCTCTGCTACAGCTCAATCAACAACAAGGTCTATTGCGCGAACCGTGACGACGACAACGTGTCCGTGATAGACGGGCTGACGAACCAGGTCGTCCGTACCATAGCGGTTGGGGATTATCCGGTTGCCCTCTGCTACAACCCACAGCAGAACCGAGTCTACGTCGCCAATAGCGGCAGCTCGACCATCTCGGTCATCCGTGATTCGATGACGGCAATCGAGGAAAGCCCCAGGCCGCAAGCCTCAAGCCGCAAGGTCGAGCCGACGGTCCTTTCCGGGTCCAGTGTCCAGAGTCTCAGGTCCAGTGTCATCTACGACGCGATGGGCAGGCTGGTGACGAATCCAAGGCCCGGAGTTTGCTTCGTGCGAGGACCGAAGACCGAGGACGGAAGACCGGGCGCCGTGCGCAAGATCGTCGTGACCAGATAGGCTTTCGTTCGGGACAAGGTCCGAATTGCCCGGGCGCAATTCAGTCATGTCTCTTCAGGGCCGCTGCCAGCGATGGTGGCGGCCTTATGCTGCCTGCTCGGACCTCGGGCTACTCGATAGGGCAGAGGCTACGGTTTTGGCGGCGGGGAGTTGAATACCTTGGTCCGGATCGCCGCGAGCACGTCCGGGTCCTGTCCGCGGCCCGCCCATTTCTGGAGCAGGACCTCACTGGCCATGGCAAAGCTCTCACCCGATATGTTCTGCTGCCGCCCGAGCTTCCAGAGCTGCCGGGCATAGCTCAGGTACGGGACGTAGTTGGTAGTGTGAACTCCCATCTGATTCAGCACTTCTTTGACCTGGAGTTCCATCGCGGTCATCTCCGTGGTTACCGCTGCGTAGCGCTGTCGCATCTCGTCCTGCAGAAGCTCAAGTGTAGCCTTGGTCCGCTCCGGGCTGTACTTCTTCTGCCACCGCTCTATCCGTCGTATCGCATCAGACATTCACGCGCCCCTCTCATCAGAACCTTGCCGGAAAACGACCAAAGCCATTAAGATGTTGTACCAACCCTGCTTATCCAGTGCCTCGGCCAGGAGCGGACAGGCATACGCCTGCACTCGCCTCGTCTGTCCGTTCTGACTAGCTTAGACACCGCAAGTGCATTGTAGATGCGGACTTGTCCAAGTGTCTGATAATATGGCAGATACAGCACGAGGCCCAGAGGACTGCACCGGCATCGCGGTCTGGGAGACCGTCGGGGGGACCGTCCCCGGGACGGTATAGGTTACGGTCTCAGGTATGGTATAAGCGGCGGTCTGCGGTCTGGTCTGTCAGATGGTCTGATGGGTCGAATCCTAAGTCATCTGCGTGGTCGCTACGGCAATTGTCTGTGGAATCGGTCCCAAGGTGATATCTCCGTTGGTACGGAAGATGGTCAGGCAAGTCGTGTCTGCGGTGGTTGGACGGATGGTAAGAGTAGTCGTAGCTGAGGTTATGTAGGTAATGGTTGGTGGGACCATCGCTGAGGTCGTCGCTCAGATGGTCTGCGGGATGGTGAGGCAGGCGCTCCTGGGGCTCTAGGCGTGCGTCCCGGGTGTTCCGAGTCCGACCGAGCAACTACCGCGGGTGAGTTCTGAGACCAACTCCGGCGACAGGTCGGGCGGTTTGGTAGGAGCAGGCCGCAGAGGCCGGACCAGCGCGACTGCAGCGAGGAGGCAGAGGAGAGGTTCAATCGGCGCACGGAAGCGGGCGTCGCCGACCGTTCCTGTCACAAAGGTGAAGTAGATGATTGGCAGGAGCAGCCAGAACAGGCCGCGGGTGCGGCGCAGGAACAGCGAGGCGAAGCCGAACCAGATGAGGACAAGGTTGAAGACGAACGCGCAGGCAAGGACCACGAGTATGAAGGTCGGCGCCCCGCCGATGCGCGCCTTCCATGCTGTTCTGAGTGCCTGTGTGACCCTGCCTTTGACCAGCAGGGCAAGAGAGGACTGAAGGAGGTTCGCGCTGCCGGGAGCGGGCGCAGCTCCGGAGTGAATGAGTAGCGGCCCGACGCTGATCGGGTTCAGGAAGTCGGCAGCAACACCGAACAGCCAGACCGGTGCGGCCCGCGCCGGATTCCGGAAGAAGTGTCTTCGGGCGACCGCTGAGAGCTTCTGCCACATGGTCGCTTCGTCGGTCGTGTCGATTCGCCCGTACTCTTTCTCTGCCTCGGCCATCATTACGTCGCGGGCCTGGGGGATGGTGATGCCCTTCTGTGAGGCAACGACCGTGGCGGCATCGTAGAGGTAGATGTTGTGCTCGGAAGCGGTGGAGATGATGTAGCGGCCGGTCTTGCGGCCGTTGCGGATGACCCAGGGAGCGACGACGACCGAAGCGGCGGCGAGAAAAACGAGGGAAGCGATAGGAGACAGTCGATGGGCGGCGGCGCGCGGGTTGAGAGCGCGGTAGATGAGGTAGACGGCGATAAGGAGCGGGAAGAACGTGGCAATTGGGCGAGTGAGGATGAGCAGGCCTGAGCAGACACCGGCGGCAACCAGGCCTGCCACGCTTGCGGTCCTGCGGCAGCGGTTCAGCAGTATCATGCAGACGAGAAGCAGCGGAATGAACAGCGCCTCGGAGATGAGTTTGGACGAGAGGAAGGCGAGGTTGGGGCTCAAGCCCACCAGCAGGGCGGCAAAGGCAGCGGTCGCCGGTGCAAGCCCAAGCTCAAGCGCAAGCCTGTGGGTTAACCAGACCGTGAGGAGCGAGAGCAGGAGCTGGAGGACGAGGCTGAGAAGGATGAAGGATGAGGGTGGAGAAGAGGGGATGAAGGAGGAAGGAGGAGCTAGGAGGAGCGGAGCTGCGAGGAGGAGCGGATAGGCGGGCGTGCGGAAGAGCTCGGGACGGAACGGCGGAACCGTGTCGCGGGTGAAGGTGCGCGAGTCGGCCAGGTTGCTGGCCAGCGCGATGTACTCGCGGCTGTCGCCGACAGACGCCACGACCTTGGTCTCGAGCGGAACCCTGGGCAGCAGCACGAAAATGAGCCGGGTCAGGATGGTGAGAACAAGTGCTGCAGTGAGTAGGCGGCCGGCCGGCTTCATGTCAGACCGGATGAGGAATGCCGAGCGGCAGATGGCTGGCGCGGGGCGCGGGTAAGGGCCACAGCGGCGAAGAGGCAGAGAAGTGGCTCGATGGGTACCCGGAACCGGGCTTCACCGACCGGGCCGGTAGTCAGCACGAAGTAGAGTATCGGCAGGAGAAGCCAGAGCAAGCGGCGCGAGCGTTTGAGGAACAGGCTGACAAACGCAGCTACGAGCAGGGCAAGGTGAAACATGATGGCGTAGAGGAGGATGACAACAGCCAGGGGCGGCAGGGTTGCGAGCCGGTCTCGCCAAATGAGAGCGAGGGCCGGGCCGATTCTGCCGCGGGCCACAAGCTGAAGGGTCTTCTGCGCGACACCCGGTGTGCCAGCAGTACTGGCAGTCGGGTCGACTCCGGAGAAGACGCGCAGGGCGCGGATGCTCAACGGCATCAGAAGCCCGCCGACGCTGCCCGCTGCATGTATCTTTGCTGCAAGCAGCGGCTGAGAGGAAATCTGCTGCCGGCCGACCTTGGCCATTACTGCCCAGTAGGATGCCTGGTCGCTTTCATTGAGCGGGCCGTATTGGGCTTGCGCCTCGGCCGCCAGCGAGTCGCGTGCCTCACTGACCGGCATAGACCGTGCTGCGGCCATGGTCAGCGCGCCCGAGTACTCCGAGACGTTGTAGTCGAACGCCGTTGAAAGGGTGTAGCTGCCGCTGACACGTCGGTTGCGGATGACCCAGGGAGCGAGGACGATGAAGGTGCAGGCGAGGAGTAGAGTGGAATTCCTGATTCCTAATTGCCAATTCCTGGCGGAAAACGAGTGACAGTCCCTCGGAGCGCTTGCGTCGGACTCAGCGCGGGACAGTCCCTGTTTTCCGCAGCGAGTCGCCGCCTTCATAGTACCAAGCCAGAGGATGTAGAGGGCAAGGAGCAACGGGAGAAAGACGGCGATGGGGCGGGTGAGAATGAGCAGGCCACAGCCGACGCCTGCGGCGATAAGTTCCCGCCAGCGGCGCGTAGTACGGAATCGGCTAGCCAGGAGCAGCGTAACGAGCAGCAGGGAGAGGAAGAGCATCTCGGTCGTCAATTTGACCGAGTAGAAGACGAGGTTCGGGCTGAGGGCGACAAGCAGGGCGGCCAGCGCAGACGCAGAGGGCTCAAGCCCAAGCTCAAGCCCAAGCCGCAAGGTGAGCCAGACTATTGCGAGCGAGAGAAGAAGCTGCAGGGAGACAGCCAGCACGAGGAAGGTGGAGGGAGGAGAGAGGAGGGAGGAGTGAGCAGTCAGGAGAAGCGGAAGGGCCAGGAAAAGGGGATAGACCGGTGTACGGAGGATGTCGGGCCGGTAGGGCGGCGCCGAGTCTTGAGAGAAGGCGCGGCCGTGGACGAGGTTTGCCGCGAGCCGCACGTACTCGGGCGAGTCGCCGGTCGGCTCGAGCACCTTGGTGGCGAAGGGAGCGGCCGGGATCAGGAGCAGGCAGAGGCGAAGGGCGAGACCGGTCAGCAGGGCTGCGGCGAGCAGCCAGCTAGCTGATTTCATACCAGGGCCGCCGTATGCGGTTGCGTACGACCAGTCCAAGTATGATGCCTGCGGCAAACCCACCGATGTGTGCGAAGTAGGCCACGCCGCCGCCCGAAGCGGAGGCCGAACCGCAGCCGTTCAGCACTTGGATGAGTATCCAGAACCCGAGCAGTAGCGGTGCCGGCAGGTAGATGAGGCGAATGAAGAAGAATATCGGCACCAGAGTCAGAACCCGGGCGCGTGGGAAGAGCACGAAGTAGGCGCCCATGATTCCGGATATTGCACCCGAGGCGCCGATGGTCGGAATGCTGGAACCGGGCATGAGCACGATCTGGAGCAGGCTTCCCACTGTGCCGGTGAAAAGGTAGACAACGGGGAACCAGAGGTGGCCGAATGCATCTTCGATGTTGTCCCCGAATATCCAGAGGTAAAGCATGTTGCCTGCGATGTGAAAGAACCCGCCGTGCAGGAACATCGATGTGAACAGGGTCCACAGGTGGCGGCCTGCGACGATGTCTTTCGGTACCATGCCGTACGTGCGGACGAGGAGGTCGCCGGACTGAGGATTCTGGTAGTCAAACAGAGTCTGGTAGATGAACGCGCCAACGCAGGCGGTCATCAATCCCCATGTGACAAAAGGGCGTTTCTCGGAACGAATGTCGTCGCGAAGAGGGATCATCGGGAGCGAGGCTTTCGGGCGACGAGCACGACAGCCATGGCCGCGATGCTCTTGCGCTTCATTGCCAGTTGCGTGCCTTCGGTGGTCTTGGCCTTGAGGCCGATATGCCCGGACGGGACTTCCAGGATGCCGGCAATCCCGTTCCTCATGGCAAGGTAGTGGGGCCCGAGTTTGGGCTGGTCGCAGATCAGCGTGCAGTCGGCATTCACCAGTTGGTAGCCTTGTGCTTTCACCATCTTGTATGCCTGTGTGAGCATCGGACCACTCGCGGCGCCCTTCCATCTCGGGTCAGTATTCGGGAACAGCGTGCCGATGTCAGGAAGGGCGAGCGCGCCCAGCAGGGCGTCGGTCAGGGCGTGGAGCAGGACATCTGCGTCGGAATGGCCGGCGAGTCCGAGCTTGGACGGGATCCGGACCCCACCGAGCATCAGCCGGCGCCCCGGGACAAGTCCATGGGCGTCAAAGCCAAGACCCACACGCAATTCCGAATGACGAATTCCTGATAACGAATGGCGGTGGGCGGATCTCGCTGGACGCCGTATTGGGGTGGGGTTCAAGTGCCCTGATTGTAACAGCGACCCAAGGCGAATCAAGGCAGGCGACAGATGGGTGCTCCGTCTGCGTTGACACTCGCACGAGTCTCGCTATGATTGCAGCGTGATAAATGTGACCGTAAGTGGCGAATCTCGGCAACTTGAGCCGGGCGTGGCCGTCGGTCAGGTCCTGGGCGACCCGACCGCGGTTGCGGCCCGGGTCGACGGTCGGCTGGTCGACCTGACCGTCCGCCTTGAGCACGACGCCACGGTCGAGCCCGTGAGCTTCGACTCGGAGGAAGGGAGGGACGTCTACTGGCATTCCGCCTCTCACTTGATGGCGCAGGCCGTGAAGCAGCTCTACCCGAATGCCAAGGTGACCATCGGCCCGGCTGTCCCTGAGGGATTCTACTACGATTTCGACGTAGAGAAGCCGTTCACCGAAGCCGACCTTGCCAAGATCGAAGAGCGGATGTACGAACTCGCCAAACAGAAGATACCGATCGTCCACAAATTCCTGTCACGCAAGGACGCAATTGAGATGTTTGAAGCCCGGGGCGAGACCTACAAGCTTGAGCTGATTGAGGGCATCCCGGACGAAAGCATCTCGGTCTACGAGCAGGACGACTTCGTGGACCTCTGCCGGGGCCCGCACGTCACCAGCACCGGCAAGATCAAGGCCGTGAAGTTGCTCTCGGTTGCCGGCGCATACTGGCACGCGGACGAAAAGAACCGGATGCTATCGCGCGTGTACGGCGTCGCCTTCCCATCCAAGGAACTGCTCAAGGAGTACCTGGACCGACTGGAGGAGGCGAAGCGCCGGGATCACCGCAAGCTCGGGCCGGCCCTCGACCTGTTCAGCTTCCACGAGGAGGCCGGGGCCGGGCTCGCGTTCTGGCATCCCAAGGGCACGACCGTACGCCGGCTGATTCAGCAGTACTGGGACAAGGAGCACCTTGCGGCCGGGTACCAGCTGGTGCTGACTCCGCACATTGCCCGAGCCGGACTCTGGGAGACCTCGGGTCATCTAGACTACTACGCTGAGAACATGTACCTGCTGGAGGTCGAGAACGAGCAGTACGTGCTGAAGCCGATGAACTGCCCGGGCCACATGCTCATCTACCGAACCAAGGTACATTCATACCGCGACCTGCCACTGCGCATGGGCGAATGGGGGACAGTCTACCGCCGGGAGCGGTCGGGCGTGCTCCACGGCATGATGCGCGTTCGCGGCTTCACCCAGGACGACGCCCACATCTTCTGTACCCCGGAGCAGGTTGAAGACGAGGTCTTCGGCGTGGTCAGCCTGTCGGTCAAGATGCTGCGCGCATTCGGCTTCGAGAAGTTCAAGGTCGACCTTTCGGTACGTGACCCGAAGAACGTAGGCAAGTACCTCGGCACCGACGAGCAGTGGAGCCTGGGCGAGCAGGCACTGGTGCGCGCGCTTGAGCGCACGGGCCTGCCGTACAAGCGGGCCGAGGGCGAGGCGGTTTTCTACGGGCCCAAGATCGACATCAAGCTGCTCGACTCGCTCGGACGTGAGTGGCAGTGTCCGACCTGTCAGTTCGACTTCAACGAGGGCAAGCGGTTCGACCTCTACTACATGGGGCAGGACGGACAGCACCACCCGGTGTATCTCGTCCACCGCACCGTCCTCGGCGGTATCGAGCGTTTCATGGGTATTCTGGTCGAGCACTTCGCCGGGGCGTTCCCGGTCTGGCTTGCGCCGGTGCAGGCCCGCGTGCTCTCGGTTACCGACGCCGAAAGCGGCTACGCGCGGGAGGTAGGACAGAAGCTTCAGGCCGCCGGCGTAAGGGTTGAAACCGACGTGAAGTCTGATAAGATTAGTCTCAAAGTCAGTGAAGCCGAACGCCAGAAGATCCCCTTCATGCTCGTAGTTGGCGGCCGCGAGGCCGCACAGGGCGCCGTGTCCGTAAGAAGGCACGGCAAGGGCAATCTCGGCGTGGCTACGCTCGAAGCAACGCTGGCTCAAATCAAGGAGGAGAACAACGTACCAGGGTAGAGTTGCTCGCGACGCTTTCAAGAACAGGCCAAGAGTAAACGAACAGATACGCGTACCCTATGTCAAGGTCATCGGCCCGGACAAGAAACTCATCGGCATCCTGCCCACCCGCGACGCCATCGGAATGGCCCGAAGGCAGGGACTTGACCTCGTGGTGCTCGTGCCGAACCAGGAGCCGCCGGTCTGCGGTATCGTCGACTTCGGCAAGTACCTCTACGAACAGAAGGTCAGGTTGCGTGAATCGAAGAAGAAGCAGCACGCGACCGAGGTCAGGGAAATGCGCATGAAGATGAAAATCGGGCCCGGTGACTACGAGGTCAAGATCCGCAAGATGCGCGAGTTCCTGGCCGAGAAGGACCGCATCCGGGTGACGCTGTTCGTTCGCGGCCGTGAGATCGTCCACGCCGACCTCGGCATGAAGCTCATGGACCGGCTCAGCCAGGACCTGGCTGACGTCGCCCGCATCGAAGCTCCTCCGCGACTCCATACCGAAGGCAGGAAATCAATCCAGATGATGTTGGTGCCAAAATGAAGCAGAAGACCAAGACGTTGAGTTCACTGAAGAAGCGCATCAAGCGCAGCGCCGGTGGCAAGCTACTGCACCGCGGCTCCAACCGGAGCCACAACAACGGTTCCAAGAGCAAGCGCAGAAAGCGCAGCTTGCACGTGCCGGCAGCACTCGAAGGCGGACTGGCGCAGCGGATCCGCCAGCTTGTGCCCTACAAATAAGGAGACCAGATGCCGAGAGTGAAGACCGGTCCGTACACCAAGCAGCGCCGCAAGAAGTGGCTGCGCGACGCCAAGGGGTATTGGGGCGGCAGGTCCCGGCTGTACCAGACCGCACGTCAGGCGGTCATCCATGCCGGTACGTCCGCCTACAAGGAGCGCCGCCGCAAGAAGCGTACGTTCCGCTCCCTGGCCATCATCCGGCTGGGCGCCGCGCTCAAGCCGCTCGAGACGAGCTATTCGAAGTTCATCCATGGCCTCAACCTTTCCGGGATCGTCATGGACCGGTTCGTCCTGTCCGAGATGGCCATCCACCAGCCCGAGGACTTCGCCCAGATTGTGGCGATGTCCAGGGAAGCGCTGGCCGCCGAGGCAGCGGCCCGGGCCAAAGCCGGAGTCGAAGCCTAGTCCGGCACCTTCTGATTGCGCGGGCGCGTCTCTGACGCGCCCGCTGCCGGTTGGTGTCATTCGCGCCGGACGCGGTTTTGACTAGTGGTTGACTGCCCGCTATCATCGGATGGTGAAGATACTCCAGCGCTATGCGCTGCGACAGTTCGTACCGCCGTTCTTCCTCGCGATCCTCGTTCTGACATTCGTGTTGCTCATGGACCGGCTGTTCCTGCTCGCCGACATGCTGGTGCGCAAGGGAGTGGCGGTGGTAACGGTGTCCGAAGTAGCCCTGTTGTCACTGCCCTTTGTCGTCTCGATCTGCACACCGCTGGGCAGTCTGATTGCGGGCGTCATCTCGTTCGGGAGAATGGCACAGGACAACGAAATCAGGGTGGTCCGGGCAGCGGGAATCAGGATCATAAGGCTGTTTGCCCCGGCCGCGGCGACCTGTCTGCTGCTGATGGGTGTGATGGTCGGGTTCAACGGATACGTGGTCCCCGAAGCTCAGCACCGGGTGCGGAATCTGCTCACCGACGTGGCCCGCAAGCGCCCGGCCATGCGAGTCCGGGAAGGCGAGTTCATGGACGACTTCCCCGGCTACAGGATTTACATCGGTTCGATGGACGAGCGCCGGTCGACTGTGCGCAATGTCGCGATATTCGAGACCGGCAAGGGCAAAGGTACGCCCGGGTTCGTGACCGCATCGACCGGGCACATATCGTATACGCCTGACGATGCCTATATGGTTATGACCCTGTTTGACGGCGAGATGCACGAACTCGTCGATGCCGGCACCTACCGCCGGCTGCAGTTCAAGCGGCACGTCATCAATGTCGCAATGGATGATGCTTTGGTCCGGCGCGACCGCGAGTTCCGCAGTAACGAGGAGATGGCTCTGCCGCAGCTCACCTCGACAATGAGGAACCTCAACAGAGAGGCGGTCGAAATCGGAAAGAAGGCAGATGCTGCTGCGGGGAACGCAAAGGCCGGTGAGCCGGAGCGATTGAAGTCCGACGAGTTGAACTCCCGGGTCAGATACAAGCGCTTGGAGGTTGCCCGCTTCCAGGTGGAGTTGCAGAAACGGCTGTCGCTGGCGTTCTCGGCTTTTTTCTTCGTGCTCTTCGGCGCGCCGGTGGGATTGCTGCTCAGACGCGGGGGGGTCGGAACCGGGTTCATCGTAGGGCTCATCTTCTTCGCGCTCTATTACGTGCTTCTGCTGGCGGGTGAGAACCTGGCCCAGTCCGGGCGCCTGTCCCCGTTCGTCGGCATGTGGCTCCCGAATATCATCCTCGTCCTGCCGGTAACCGAGCTCTTCCTGCGTGCGTTCTTCGAGAGGTCGGCGCTCCGGCTTGTCGGCGTCAGACCATGAAGGTGATCGACCGGCATCTGCTCAAGGAACTCGTGAAGTTCGCTGTGATAGCGGTCGCAAGCGTAGTGGTCATTTACCTGCTGATTGATCTATTCGAGGAACTGAGCTACTTCACCGGCCGCAAGGCCGGCCTGGGGGTCATATTCCTCTACTACTTCTACAGCCTGCCGTCGGCAATCAGTCTGCTCTACCCGGTGAGCATGGTGCTGGCGGTGTTCATGGTCTACGGCCAGTTGACCCGCAATCGCGAGCTGCATGCCCTTGAGAGCGCGGGCGTCTCGATCCTTCGGCTTTTCGTCCCCGCCATCGGCCTGGGGCTTGCCTCGGTCGTGCTCTACCTGGCGGCCAATGAGCTGGTAACCGTACCTTTCAATGCCCGACTTACCGATCTGCGCCGTCTCAAGATCGAGCGGCGCCAGTCCAGCCAGGTTCAGAGGCGCTCCAACCTCTACTTTGTGGGCGAGGAGGGGCGAGTCTTCTACATTCGTGAGCTGTCTTCCGACGGCGTGATGAAGAACTTCAGCGTTAGTGAACTCGGCCCGGACCGCAAGGTGAAGCGCCGGTTCGACGTAGGAGAGGCCGTCTGGCGCAACGGGGCCTGGTACGGTCGGGATGTGGACGTCCGGACATTTGATGCTCTGGGGAACGAAGCGCTGGAGCACGACGACAGCCTCAAGCTGGACATGATTCGTGAGACGCCGGCAGACTTCGCCAGCACCTCACGGCCGGTCGAGGAAACTTCGACCCGGGCGTTGCGCGGGCACATCGGACGCATGAAGCGAGCCGGTGAGAACGTGGCCCGGGAGGAGGTCGAGTACTACTACCGGTTCTCCTACTCACTCATCGGGCTGGTGGTTGTTCTGCTCGGCCTGCCGCTTTCGGTAAGGCTCAGGCGCGGCGGGGTGATGTTCGGCCTGGGCCTGGGACTCCTTCTGTCTTTCCTGTACTGGGGTGCGATTCAGACGAGCCGGGCCTTCGGCACGTCGCACGTCATCAGCACGGCGCTGTCCGCATGGCTGCCCAACATTGTCTTCGGCGCGGTCGCCCTTGTGCTGGTACTCAATGCGGACAGGTAGGGTAGTGACCGTAGAGCGAGGACCGGTGACTGGAGAACGAGGGTGAAGTTCCGGACCTCCTTCCTCATCGCGGTTCTTGCCGGAACAGCACTGGGTGGTAGCCTGCCCAAGGGGATTGTCTGCGACGCGGACTCGGACTGCTTCTACGTCCCGCCGCAGGTTGCGGGGCGCGACGTGCGGGTGCCGGCGCTGCTGGTACTCCACTGCAACGGAGCCGTGCCAGAGGACCTCGATACGTTTCGACTGGTCGCCGATTCACTCGGCTGGGTGG
>JAFGRF010000236.1 GCA_016935295.1 Caldifarciminota bacterium
AGTCTGACGCGGGCGCGGCCGGCGGAGAAGGGACAGGCTTCTTCGAGCCAGAGCGGTTCGATTGCCCACGTGCCGTCGAGCCGGACGTAGCCGGTGCGGCCGGCATCGTCGCGGACAATGGCGCAGCCTTCATGAAACGGACCGGCTGCGGCGAACTGCGGTTCGATGACAAGCTCGCCCGCCGTGTCGATGTAGCCGAAGCGTCCGCCGATGCTGATCGCCGCGCGGCCTTCCCGGAACACACCGAGCGTCTGGAAGACTGCGCCGGGGATGACGAGCCGGTTGGCGGCGTCCACGTAGCCGCGCTCGCCGCCATCGTAGCGCGGGATGAGGAGGTCGTCGAAGACCATCTGCCGGCGCCTGCGAAACTGCTCAAGCGACGGCACACCGAACAGGGCGTTCGACCATTCCATGATGAACGGTTTGTCCACGACCGTATTGCCGTTGCGGTCGATGACGGCCGGGACTATCTGGTTCCCGTTCCTGACGGTTTCCACGTAGGCCAGGCCGTTCGCGAACGACCCGGCGTCTTTGAAGCGCGGCGCCACGGCAACCGTGCCGGTGGTGTCGATGTAGCCCCAGTCGTACGCGCTCAGGCCATCGGAGAACTTGACGGCGGCGAGGCCGTCGCGGAAGGGCGCGGCGTTGGCATACCTGAAGTCGATTCGCATCCTGCCGGCCCGGTCGAAGTAGCCGTACCGGCTCGGGCTGGTACCGCTCCCGGCGACCAGGGCCAGGCCATCGGTGAACGGCAGCGGCATGGTCATCGTGTCGGGCAAGGGGAGAACCAGTCGTCCGGTCCTGTCGATGTAGCCGCGCGTGCGGTGACCCCGCTTGAAGGCGCTCTCCACAAACGCGAGCCCTTCTGAAAACGGCTGCGCCTCGGTCCAGACGTGCTCCAATACCGTCTGTCCTGCCGGGTCGATGTACCCGTAGCGCACACGGACGTGCTGCCGCGCGGATTCGTCGGTGTTGCCGGGATAGCTGCCGCTCAGTTCGATTATGGGCCGGCCCTCGCGGTCGATTACGTAGGACTTCATGGTTGTCCCGGTGTTCATGGTCACGACCGCGCGGCCCTCCTGAAACGCGCTGGCCGTCTGAAACCGCCCCGGCAGGAACTTGCCCCTGGCGTCGGTCAGCCGGACATCGGTAGCATCCGTAGTGAAGCCGCGCGCCGGCACCGTTACCCGGGTGCGACCTTCGCTGAACGGTTCCGTTTCCAGAATGACCGTCTTGATCACCTCTCTGCCTTCGCGGTCAATGAACCCGAAGAACTCCCTCCGACCGCTGTATCCGCCGAACCTGCGGTCGTACGACCAGTCCTTGACTCGCGCTACGCGCGCCAAGCCTTCGGAGAAAGGCGCGGCCCGGTCGAACTTCGGCGGGATTGCCACCCGGCCTTCGCGGTCGATGTAGCCCCACAATGCGCTCTTCCTGACCGGGGCCAACCCGTCGGCGAACGACCCGGCATCGTCATATTCGAGCGGGACTACCTGCCGGCCGGCGCTGTCAATGAACCCGCAATGCCGGCCGTCACACACCATGGCCAGACCTTCGTGGTAGTCCTCGGCCCGGAAATACTTCGGCTCGACCACAACCTTACCGGTCTCGTCAATGAACCCGGCAAACCCATCGACTGCGACACGCGCCCGGCCGCCGGCAAAGGCGAACGCCATGTCGAATTGCGGCGGAATGACTTCCTTTCCCTGCCGGTTGATGAATCCCCACCGGCCGCCGACCCGGACCGGGGCCAGTTCTCCGGCAAAAGCCAAGGCCGCATCGAACCGCGGCGGGATGACAACAGTCCCTTGCCGGTCGATGTAGCCGTAGCCATCCCACGGCGATTCCTCGACCGCAGCGAGTCCGCCACTGAATCTACCGGCGGCGAAATACTTCGGCGGAATGACGACGCGGCCCTCCATATCCATGTAGCCCCGCCGCAGATCCTGCCGCTCCGAGATGACACAGAGCCCTTCGGAGTAGAGGCCTTCAGCTTGATACTGCGGCAGCCGTACCCTGGCCGGCGGCATGAGGTAGTCGCGCCAGCAGGTCACCAGCAGCAGTGGCAGCAGGAGCATGAGGCCCGTCCGAGCGGGAGTGAGTGATGATGTCAGCGCGCTGCGTCTCACGGCCACTGTCTATTTGACGAGCACTACCCCGCGTACGGTTTGACCGTGATGATCGAGCTCTGGCTGCTCCCGCAGGAAGTACACACCGGGGCTGAGGTGGCGGACGTCGTTCGGGCCGGGGGCAAGCGACATGACGCGGCGGCCGGTCATGTCGAATAGTGAATAGTGAAGAGTGAATGGTGAAACCGGCAGAAACAGCACGCCGCGGACGACGCTGGGAAGCTGCTTGGAGCTTGCGGCTTGCGGCTGGGGGCTTTCCTCTACGCCCGCGCCGATGCGCACGAAGACGTCGCCGTCTAGGACATCGTTCGAGGGGTCCATGTCGCTCGCGACGAGTTGGCCGTAGTAGTAGTGGTAGCCCGGAAGCTTCGGGGTCCACGGGGTGAAGGTGACCAGGGTCTCTTGTCCGGGCGGCAATCTCCGCGCCATGCTCCAGTGGTCGTAGCCTTCGTCCGGAATCCGGAAGTACATGAGGAACGTCTCGTCCTGCGTGCCGTTGTTGCGGACACGCGCCCGCGGCCAGACGGCCTGGCCGGAGTCTACGGTATCCGGAGGGCTGGTTATCGCCACCACCGCGATGTCGCGGTAGTACACCCGGGCGGATTCGGCAATATGGTCGTTGTCTTGAAACTGGTCACCGTCGAGCGCGGTGGCGCATTGGACGTGGACCGTTCCCTGTCCGGGCGCGGTCCACGGGTCGAATTGGACAACTGCAGAGTCCCCGGGCGCGAGGTTCGACACGCTGTCGCTGTCTTGGTGTCCCGGGTAGATGAAGAGCAGGACCCGAAAGGATATCGTGCTCAGGCCGAAGTTGCGCACCATGACCTGAGGTGTGTAGGTGCTGTCTGCTTTCAGGACTCCGGCCGGCGCCAGCACGCGCATCGGGCCGGCATCAAGGTCAAAGCGCCGGACGCGCGTTCCGGCGTACACCCACGAGCCGTCGTCGGGAATCGCGAGCGGCGTGTCGGCCGAGGGATAGATGTTGCCCCAGGGCAGGTACTGGGCTGAGAAGTAGCGGACCGCTCCGGTCTCTCCGTCGCCGGACTGGTCGCGGACCGCGAAGTAGACCGAGTCGGTCTGCCCCCCAACGATGTAGGGCGCGGCCTCAGTCAGGTCGAAGACCAGGTTGTGGTTCGGGAATGGCTGGTCGGTGAATGTCATGTGCATGGAGCGGAAGCTCGCCTGCCAGAGGGGTGCGCCGGCCGGGCCGGCCAGGAACTGAAGCGCGACCAGGTCCCGGGTCGGGTGTTCGACCCGCACGCGCGCGAGCAGCTGCGGTTCGTATCCGACGGTGTCGGTCAGGAAGACGGCATAGCGCTGGCTGAGACCCGCGTCCATCACCGCCTGGTAGGACATCCACCAGAAGCCGCTCACGCCCCAACCGGTACCGAAGGAGTTGACGAGCTTGAAAGCGCCGGTGCCGTCGTGGGTCGACATCGTGTCGTCGTAGCCCACCATCGTCACGCCGTGGCCGAAGGTGTTCGGGCCGTAGCGGTCGGCCACGCAGTAGGTATTGTGGAACTGCTCGATGTTCATGAAGTTCTGGTAGCAGTTGATGCCCAGCACCACGGTGCTGCCGTTGGCGAGGAGCTGCTTGACGTTCGCGAGTTCGAGCGTGTCGCGGACGTACATCCAGTTCCAGGTCTTGGCGCGGAACGGTATCGCGTGCGAGTAGGCCGATTCCGAGGGCCAGCTCAGAAAGTCGTACTGGTTGTAGGGCATGTCGGCCATGCTGGCGCAGCCTTCTTCGCAGACAACGCGGGCGCTGTGTTCGAAATACGAGCCTTTGTCGGCGCCGCCGTTGACCTGGTTGTAGATGAAGGCAGGACTGAACTGGTGGTGCGGGTCAGTCAGGTCCCAGTGGCGCTCCCGGTACTCGAGCTGGGTGCGGTGGTAGTAGCCCATTGACCACGAGACGCACGAGCCCTGCCCGCCCTGGTCGCCGATTGGCGGCATTTCATCGGACAGGTCCACCTGGGCCAGGTTGCGATAGCTGGGGCGCCCAAGCCTGGGCGGGATCGACTTCACCTCGTTCTGCGGCGCGACCTTGCTCAAGTCCTCGTAGACGAGGCCGCCGCGATAGGTCCTTGCCGGGACCACCGCAGCCATTGCGCAGATACAGAACAGGCCAAGCAGCACTTTCTGGTTCACAATACCCTCCTGACGTCTCGAAATGACAATAGCTGACAGACCATCCTCAAACTCTCTGCTGTGCTCAGAGGTCGGCCGGTTCACGGGCAGGTGGCTTCCTCTGACGGGTTATGGTTTATACCGGGAACGCATCGCTGTCAAACTCCGACGAAGCGCCGTCCCGGTCGGCGGCGAATTGTGATTGCAGCACACGAACGGGAAGGCTGCCCGCGGAGAAGAGGGCAGCCTGCAGCTATCGAGCGCTCTTGCCTATTCGCTGAGAATGACCTTGCTCACGACGCTTGATGCATCATGCTTCACGCTTGACGCCGGACGCAGGAAACAGACGCCGCGGTTCAGGACACTGACGTCGTTGGGGCCGTTCGCGGTGTCGGCGTCGGTTTCCAGTTATTGGCTCTCGATGGCTTCCTGCTCAGGGACACGGGTTGGTTCGTTCATGATACTAAGGGGCGTGATGCTGCTGGCCCTCGAGTTCGCCACGTAGACGACTCCGTTCTCGGGCGAGTATTCGAGCGCGGCGGGGCAAGCTCCGACTGCCCTGCGATCTACTATCGTGTCGGTCGCGCAGTCGATCAAGACAACCGAGTCCGAGCCTGCGCACGCGCAGTACACTTGGTCGGTCTGCGGGACATAGCAGAGCGCGACTGGTCCGAGTGGTACCTCGATCCTGGCGACAGAGCTGTCTCCATCCGTGTCTACAACTGCGACAGTCCGGCTGCCCCCGCCCGTGCTTCTTCCTCGCACTTTGGAGTCGTCATTCCCCTCTGTGCCCTTCCCGCTGACGGAGTTCGGGCTGGCGCAGTACAGCTTGTGTCGGGCGACGTTGTAGCACAGCTTCTCAGGCGACCCGCCGGCCCAGAAGTGCCTCTTCACTTCTCCCGCTTTGCAGTCTATCACGGTTAGATTGTCCGGTTCGGAGTGTGCCACGTAGAGCCGGTCGTGGACAGGGTCGTAACACATGTCACGCGGATAGCCGGGGAACCGGACACGGACGACGCGCTTGAGCGTGGCCGCATCGAATCCGTCAACCTGCATCGTAGGGTTGTCGTCCATATCACGGTCGACGAACGAGGTCACGTACACGCGATTGTGGATGGAATCGTAGGTCATGCGGTCCGGGTGCAAGGCCACAGCGAGCGTCGCGTCAACTGCGCCGCTCGCGCAGTCAATCACCGAAACCGTCGAGTCAGCGTCGCTCCCG
Source organism: Caldifarciminota bacterium (assembly GCA_016935295.1). GTDB lineage: Bacteria > Hydrothermota > Tepidihabitantia > Tepidihabitantales > Tepidihabitantaceae > UBA2258. The sequence continues at coordinate 5,482 of JAFGRF010000236.1, forward strand.
AAGCCACCGGCGTTAGCACAAAAGAGACGGTTGGTTGCAGGGCTAGTGCACAGCGCCGAGGGACCGCGGCCGACCCTGATTGTGGCGACGACCCGGTCGAGTCTGCAGTCGACGACGCTGACGCTTCCGTCTCCATTGCTGGCGCAATACAGCTTCTTGCCGTCGTGAGAGAACGCAAGCGCGCTTGGGGAACGTCCTACCTCAATCGTACCGCACACGCGCCTGCGCTTGCCATCTATGACAGCGAGCGAGTGGCCGCTGGCATTGGCGCAGTAGAGCCTGTCCGGTCCTCGGTTGTAGGCAATTGGCCCGATGCGGTAGCCGAGCGTCACGGTGTCGACAACAGAGAACCTGCCGCAGTCCACAACATACACATCGCCGGGCCTCCAATTCAGGCAGTAGAGGCGGTTTGCTGACGCGCAGAACACAGCGGGAGACATGTCCTCGCCCGTTCGGGCCACGCCGACGATTGTGTCCGCATGGCAGTCGATGGCTGCCACCCAACCCTCGGCATGCCCAAAGCAGTACGCCCGGTTGTTGACCGAATCGTAGCATATCTCCTCGGGCACATCGGGCATCGTGAGTCGCGACAGGACGCGGTCGTTTGCTCCGTCTATGACGACGACGCTGTGCTGGCTTCCGCCAGACCCGAGACCGGCGGTGCAGTAGACCTTGTTCTCGAGAGAATTGTATGCCATCTCCGCGATTCTGGGTCCCGCTTCCAGCCAGGCGACGACCTTGTTCGTTGCGCCGTCGATCACGGCGACAGAGGAATCATCCGCGCTGCCTGCAACGGCATATACCTTGTTTTCTCGGGTGTTGACGCACCCCGGAAAGAGGTGGTAATGACTGACGATACGCTTCAGCTCCCGGTCCGCGCGGCCGTCGATGACAACGAGTGCACCACTCTCTTCGTCGTTGCAGTACAGTGCGTTGTTGATCGGGTTCCATATGATTCGGTCCAGCCCCCATTTGACGGCTGGTCCGAGCCGAACTCTGGCTAGTGTCCGGCGAGTCCTGCCGTCGAGAATCAGCACCTTGGAGTCCCTGCCTTTCCACCGTGCAACATAGAGCTTGTTATCGGTGACGTTGACAACGAGGGGCAACGGATTCCAGGCGTCTCTCTCGACAATCGAGTCAGTTCTGCAGTCCACCACGAGGAACTCGCCGGTAACGCCCCGGCCCGCGCTGATGTAGATCTCGTTCGTGACGGGATTGTACTTGATACCTTCGGCATCGCGCGCCGGTATCATGCCTACCTGTCGGCCGGTTGACGCTTCGAGCACGGCTACACCCAAGTCACCCGTGCGTCCGCAGATGTATATGTGACCGTTCGTGGGGTTGAGCACAATGTCCATGGGATTCGTGACCCCGCCAAGGGAGTCCGGCAGGACGATGGACCCTTCCGGAAGCACGGGGCTGCGGTAGTGGACGTATTCGTTCGCCTTCCTTTGGGAACGCGGAGTCCTCCCGATGCAGGTCAGGGCGACCAACAACAGAAGCGGTCCTGCGGTCGCCAACCAGCGCATGCTCTAGTGGGCTATTGTGATCCTCTGCACGTGCCTCCTGCCGGCTGTCGAGGCAGCCATGCAGTAGACGCCGGGGCTGAGGGAGCTGACGTCGTTGCCGCCTGCGTGCAGGTCCATCACCTTGCGGCCGCAGGCGTCGAGCAGCGCGGCTCGGTCTTCGGTCTTCCGTCCCCGGTCTCCCAGCGCCAACACCCTGTGGACTATCGCCGCCGCTGCGGTGCGAGGCAGGCTTGTGGGTTCGTCGCCAGCGATGCCGTAGGGCAGGACAGACATCCGTACCCTGCCGGCGCCCAGCTTGCCCGCCCAATAGAGCGAGTCGGGCATTGTGTCACACATGTTCTTGAGGAGATGGACGGCGCTGTCGTTCGTTATGTCCGGCCAGGCTGACTTGTACCACGCCAGGATGCCGACCACGATGTTGCAGGCCGGGATGTTCCCGTCACGGTAGTCGTAGCCGGACTGACTCGCGGTCGAGTAGATGTCGTCGCCCGGGGCAGTGACGTCAATCCACGTGCCGTAGCTCGACCAGGGAGTCTTCCGATGGTCCCGGCCGCAGTCGGCCACCGCAATAACGCTATCGTACGCAGCCGGGTAGACTGGTATCTCCATCGCGCTATGTCCGGCAGGGGCGCAGGGGATCGATCCGGCGTCCCATGCCGCAAGGCACGCGTCGGCCAGCGGCGGGTATGGCGTGAGGCTACCGAAGTTCATCGAGAATGCCCACACTCCCTGCGTCACGCAATAGCTGATGGCGGAGATGGCGGCTGACAGCGAAATGCCCATGGAGTCTCCGCAGCGCATGGCGTATGTCCTCACGTTCCACGGCGGCGCGGCTACGCCAGTGCCGTTGTCGGAGATGGCATTCTGCACCCCAAGGCAGTGTGTACCTGCGGGGTCGTCCTCGGTTGGCTCCGGGAACGGGTCGCCTCCGTAGAAGTCGTAGCCGATGACGTCATCAATGTAGCCGTTGGTGTCGTCGTCCACGCCGTTGAGGTCACCGTCCGGGTACCAGAGCGCGTCGAACCGACGGTTCCCGTTCAGGTCCTCCAAGGCGTTGATGGCGATGTTGGCTTCAAGGTCAGGATGAGTCCAGTGCGGGGCATCGGAGATCATTCCGGTCAGGACATTGCTGTCGCCATGAGCGATTGCCCAGGCCCGGGGCGCGTTGATGTCAGCCAGGTGCCACTGCTCATGGTAGAGCGTGTCGCCCGGGACACTGTCGAGGGGAAGCAGAACGTCGGGGCAGGCGTACTCCACCACGGGACTGCTTGAGAGCCGGCTGACCAGCGCCGGGACGTCCACCGACGGGTCGAACGTCAGCAGGTACTGGAGGTCGAGTCCGTGTGCCAGGGCGTGCTGGTTCGGGCGGCGCAGAATCCGTTCGCAGCGGAGGACTGGAATGCCCGACACCCCGAACTCGGGGATGCTGGTTCCGCTTTCACCAAGCTCGCCCCGCATCGCCGCAGCAAACTTCACTATCATCTGGCCCGGTACGTACCGGTCACCGACGGGCGTGATTTCGCCTGGCACGGCCGACAGTAACACCACGATGAGAGTCATGCCTGTCACCGGTCCCTCCTATCTGTTCACGATGACCTTGGAAGTGCGCTGTACGCTTGACGTATAACGCGCTGCGCCTGAAGCCGGGCAGATGAAGTACACGCCGGGCGCGAGGTGCGACACGTCGTTCGGGCCGGGGGCAAGCGCCATGACGCGGCGGCCGGTCATGTCGAACAGTGAATAGTGAATGGTGAATAGTGAAACCGGAACGCGGAGCACGCCGCGGACGATGGTAGCTGATGGCTCACGGCCGTCAGCAGTGAGCCGACGGTGTTCTTCCACTCCACCCGCGGTCAGGTTCCGCTTGTAGTATATCTCCCAGTTGCCGTCCCGGTTGTCGTGCCAGAGCACGTGGACCGCGGCGCCGGATACTGCCACCGTGCTGTAGCTCGAGTGACCGGTGCTGTTGGTCAGGCGCGTATCATCGCCCCAGTTCTGGCCGTAGTCGGTGGAGCGTTTGTAGTACTCTTCGAGGTTGGCGTCGCGGGCGTCTTCCCAGGTGATGTGGACGCAGTTGCCGACGGCGGCAATCGAGGCGAAATAGGAATCAGCCTGATTGCTGGTCAGTCGCGTGTCCGCGCCCCAGTTCGCGCCGGCATCCGTCGAGCGTTTGCAGTAGATCTCCCAGTTGCCGTCGCGGTTGTCATCCCAGGCCGCGTATGCGTGCTGCTCGGCGGCGGCCACTACTCCGTTGAAGGAGGAGCCGCTGGCGTCCGTGAACCGGGTTTCGGACTGCCAGGTGGCGCCGCCGTCAGTCGAGCGCCGGTAGTAGATTTCAGCGTTCAGCCCGTGCCGGCCGTCGTCCCAGACCACGTGTACGAGGTCGCCCGCCACAGCTATGGCAGGCTGCCGCGTGCTGGATTGACCGGTAGAGAGCCGGGCCTCGCCCTGCCAGGTGGCGCCGCCGTCAGTCGAGCGCCGGTAGTAGACCTCGGGGAGGTAGTTGGTTGCCGGCCGGGCGTCAATCCAGACTACGTGAACGTTGTCTCCCGCGACCGCGACCGAGGGGTACAGGGTGTAGGTTGACCCAATGGTCAGCGGTTCGGCGTTCGCCCAGTTGGACCCGCCGTCAGTCGAGCGGCGGTAGCGTATTTGCAGGTCGGTGTTGTTTGCCCAGACGACGTGCACCGACTGGCCCCCGGCCGCCACTGCCGGTGCTTCAGACGAGTCGCCGGCCGTGGTCAGGCGAGTGTCGCTTTCCCAGTTCGAGCCGTTGTCGGTGGAGCGCTTGTAGTAGATGTCGCCACTGCCGTCGCGGTAGTCGTACCAGACGGCGTGCAGCACGCTGCCGCTCGCGGCAAGGCAGCGGCCACACGGGAATGATGTGAGCGACGCAGCCGGATTGTTGGTGAGGCGGACATCGCCTTCCCACTGGGCAAGGGCCGGAACCGCGGTGATGACGAGCGTGAACATCAGGTTGAAAGGTCTCACGAATTCCTCCTATCTGGTCACTATTACCTTATCAATTGAAGAGGGAAGATCAGCCCACGACGAATGGACGAAGTAGACGCCCGGGCTCAGCCGGCTTACATCGTTCGCGCCGGTGTGAAGTTCCATTACCTTCCGTCCGCTAACGTCAAGAAGTCCTGCCCGGTCTCCGGTCTTCGGTCCCCGGTCTCCTGTTCTCAGCACGCCGCGGATGATGGTCGGGCCGGCGCGCGGCGTTCGCACCGCGACCTTTGGCTCTGCCGCGACCGCGCTGACCGAGGTATATGCCAGGGTCAGGTAGTCGATGCCGGTGCTGTCGTTGTCGGTCCGGCCGCCGACGAAGACCGTGCCCTGAGAATTCAGGGCCACGACGTAGGCTTCGTCGAACATGCTCGGCATGTCGAACCGCTCCAGCCACTGCTCGTTGCCGGCTGAGTCGTACTTGATGGTGACGACGTCCCAGTCGCCGCCGGAGTTCACACTCGACCCGGCCACATACACGTTCGCATCGGCATCGACGGCGAGCCCGCAAGCCCGGTCGTAGTCCCGCGGGCCGCGGTAGCGAGCCACCCAGCGCTGGACTCCGTCCGGAGCGTACTTGACGGTCGCGTAGTTATAGTGGCCCTGGGCGTCGACGTCGCTGGTGCCGGTGACGTAGACATTGCCGGCGCCGTCAACGGCGAGTCCCGCGACTTCATCCGAGCGGTTGCCCGGCCCGTTGTAGCGGCGGGTCCAGAGCGTGTCTCCCCGGGGGCCATACTTGACCGTGAGATAGTCATCGAGCGTGAGGGTATCGTAGCTCCGGCCGGCAACGACGGCATTGCCCTGGCCGTCGGCCGCAACCACCTTTCCCTGCATGTCGCAGCCCGCCGGTCCGGCACAGAGGTTGGCCCAGACCGAGTCGCCGCCCGGGCCGAGCTTCCAGGTCAGCAGGGCGAAGTCCTTGCCGCCGGAGCTGGCGTAGCCGGTCACATAAGTGTTCCCCTGCGCGTCGAGCGCAACCGCGTCAGCGCCGTCGTTGTAGCCGCTGTTGTAACGGAAGATCCAGACGGCGCTGCCGTTCAGCCCGTACTTCACAACCACGTAGTCGAGGTCATTGGACCAGCCGGCCCGGCCGGTCACATAGCTGTTGCCGGCCGAGTCCGTGACGACTGACGAGGCCCGGTCCTCGTCGCCCTCGTCGTGGACCGTGGCCCACAGTGACTCTCCCGCAGCCGAGTACCTGACGGTCGCCCAGTCGCCGTACTGCGAGGTCGTGCCGCCGAGGTAACCGGTGACGACGACGTTGCCGGAGCGGTCGACGGCGAGGGCTGTTGCACCATCAAGGCCGGCGCCCGGGTTGAAGCGCCGCAGCCAGACCATTTCGCCGTCCGGGTGGTACTTGATGGTGACGAACTCGTCGTCGTCGTCAGCAACCGTGCTGTAGCCCGAGACGATGACATTGCCGGAGTCGTCAATGCCGATGGCATGAACCTCGTCGTAGGCGCTGTCCGGGCCGTTGTAGGCCCTGAACCACAGCGGGTCGGCAAGCGTCAGCGGAGCCAGAATGCAGAGCGCAGAGAGCAGAGAGCAGAACTTCATCGAATCCTCCTATCTGGTCACAATGACCTTGGCTACGATTGATGGTTGGGAGCAGGCGAAGCAGACGCTCGGGCCCGGGCGGCCTGCGTGAACAGGTCTGCGCGGCTTCAGCCGCGGACAGACACAGGCACCGGTCACAGCAAACGGGCGATTCACAGCGCCTCCTGGTGCTGATTGTAGCGCCCGGCCGGCAGGCGTCAAGCGGCTGAACGCGTCCGAGAAGCGGGAAGACCCGGTTCTCAGTGTCGGCTGCGGAGCCGGTCGCTGCTCTCCCGGGTCTAATAGGAAGTGACGACCAAAGCCAGGCTGACCGTCTACACAGTTGGCCATTCCACTCGGCCGATCGGTGACTTCCTGGACTTGCTCGAGGCCCACGGAATCAAGAAGGTGGTCGACGTGCGGACAATTCCGAAGTCCCGCCACAATCCTCAGTTCAACCAGGACGAGTTGAAGAGGTCCCTGGCCGACGCGAGAATCGGCTATCGACACCTGAAGGTTCTGGGTGGCCTGCGCCATGCGCTGCGCGATTCGGTGAACACGGGCTGGCGCAACCTCTCCTTCCGCGGGTTCGCCGACTATATGCAGACCGAGGAATTCGACCGCGGTATCGAATTGCTGGAGACCATCGCCCGGAAGCAGCCCACCGCCATCATGTGCGCCGAGGGCAACCCCTGGCGCTGCCACCGTTCGCTGATAGGCGATGCGCTCGCCAAGCGGAAGTGGCAGGTCCTGGAGATCTCAAGCAGGAAGGCCGCGCGGCCGCACCGGCTCACGCCGTTTCTGCGAATGCGAAAGGGCAGGCTCGTTTACCCGGCGGAAGCGACCGCTGACAAGGCACGGGTCCGAATCGAGCCGCGCAGGGTTTCGTCTAATATAGCGAGATGAACATAGACAGGTTCACTGAAAAGGCGCAGGAGGCGGTTGCCTCATCTCAGGGTATTGCCACCCGTTTCCAGCACAACGAGATTGACGCTGAGCACATCCTGCTGGCCCTGGTCGAGCAGTCCGAAGGGCTCGTGCCGGAGCTGCTCAAGAAGGTCGGAGCCAATCCGGCGACAATCCGCGAGCAGATTCAGGTTTCGCTTGGCGACCGGCCGCGCGTCACCGGCGGTGACGGCCAGGTCTACACATCCGCGCGGGCCCGACAGGTGCTGGCCGACGCCGAGAACCAGGCGAAGCGGTTCAAGGACGAGTACGTATCCACCGAGCACCTTTTCCTAGCGATCCTCGGACTCAAGGACGGCGACAGCGCCAAGGTGTTCAAAGCCTTCGGCATCGAGCCCGGCAAGGTGCTCGCGGCGCTTAAGGAGATCCGCGGTTCCCAGCGCGTGACCGACCAGGCCGCTGAGGAGCGGTACCAGCCGCTCGAGAAGTTCGGCCGCGACGTGACCCAGCTTGCCCGCGACGGCAAGCTCGACCCGGTCATCGGCCGCGACGACGAAATCCGGCGCGTCATGACCGTGCTCTCCCGCCGCACAAAGAACAACCCGGTAATGATCGGCGAGGCGGGCGTGGGTAAGACCGCGATCGTGGAGGGCCTGGCCCAGCGCATCATCCGCGGCGACGTGCCCGAGTCGCTCAAGGACCGCAAGCTGGTCGCGCTCGACATGGGCGCACTTATCGCCGGCACCAAGTACCGCGGCGAGTTTGAGAACCGCCTGAAGGCAGTGCTCAAGGAGGTCGCGGCGTCGGACGGGCGCATCATTCTGTTCATCGACGAGCTCCATACCGTGGTCGGCGCAGGCAAGGCCGAAGGCGCGGTAGACGCGGGCAACATCCTGAAGCCGATGCTCGCCAGAGGCGAGCTGCGCTGCATCGGCGCGACCACGCTCGACGAGTACCGCCAGTACATAGAGAAAGACAAGGCGCTGGAGCGCAGGTTCCAGCCGGTCTTCGTGGACCAGCCTACGGTCGAGGAGACCATCTCTATTCTGCGAGGTCTGAAGGAACGCTACGAGGTCCACCACGGCGTCCAGATTACGGACGCGGCCCTGGTCGCGGCGGCCACACTTTCCAACCGCTACATCGCGGACCGGTTCCAGCCGGACAAGGCCATTGACCTCGTGGACGAGGCTGCGGCCAAGCTGAAGATGGAGATTACCTCCAAGCCGGTCGAGCTCGACGACGTTGACCGGAAACTGATGCAGCTCGAGATGGAGAAGCTCTCGCTCAAGCGGGACAAGGACGAGGCGTCGCAGAAGCGGCTGAAGGAGATTGAGAAGGAGATTGCCGACCTCAAGGAGAACCAGAAGCGGCTGACCGCGCAGTGGGAGACTGAGCGGAAGGAAGTTGAGGCACGGCAGAAGCTGCAGGAGGAGATTGAGCGGATTTCCGGCGAGGCGGATGCTGCGAAGCGGAAGTACGACCTGAACAAGGCGGCCGAACTCGAGTACGGCAAACTGGCCGAGATGAAGAAGCAGCTTGCCCAACTCGCCGGCAAGGAGAAGGCGAATCGGCTGCTGCGCGAGCAGGTGACTGAAGAGGATATCGCCGAGGTTGTGGCCAAGTGGACCGGGATTCCGCTGGAGAACCTGATGGAGTCGGAACGGGAGAAACTGCTCCGGCTGGAAGACGAGATCCACAAGCACGTCGTGGGTCAGGACGAGGCGGTGAGCGCGGTCGCGAACGCCATCCGTCGGGCCCGGGCCGGCATCGGGGACCAGAAGCGGCCCATCGGCAGCTTCATTTTCCTGGGGCCGACCGGCGTCGGCAAGACCGAGCTGGC
>JAFGRF010000237.1 GCA_016935295.1 Caldifarciminota bacterium
AGCCGGACTTCGCGGTCATGGCCGCTCGTCTGAATTGGGCTATCGGCTGCCGGCTTACGGCTGTCGGCTTGACTGGGATTCTCGCTCATCGGGCAAAACTATATCCGGCGAGTCACCGAAGTCAAACGCTCTCCCCTTCGCGGAGCCGACATAAAGGCCACGAAAGTGCCGCGGAGGCTGAGAGAAACGGGCGAGGGCGAGCGGAGTTGACTGTTTCGGTCCTGGGGCCACGACAATCCTTGCAAATCGGGAGTTTCACACCATAATTGCATAGATGATACGGCGCAATCTGCTCGGAACCGTCGTGCGGTCCCTGTCGGACGTGCCGGCGGTCTGCCTGCTCGGCCCGCGCCAGGTAGGCAAGACGACCCTGGCCCTGGCGGTCAGAGAGAAACGCGAGGCCGTCTACCTGGATCTGGAATCCGAACAGGACCGCGCCAAGCTTGCCGAGACGGAGCTCTACCTTGAGCAGTATCTCGCCCGCCTGGTGATTCTCGACGAGTTGCATCGCGCACCGGGCCTGTTCCCGGTGCTGCGCGGACTGATTGACCGGGGCCGGCGTCGTGGCAAAGCCAACGGCCGCTACCTCCTGCTCGGGTCCGCGTCTCCGGACCTGCTCAGGCAGTCGGGCGAGACTCTCGCGGGCCGCGTCCGCTACCTGGAACTCGCGCCGTTCTCCGTGCTCGAGCCGACTCGCCGGTCGCCGAACACCCTATGGCTGCGCGGCGGCTTCCCGGACAGCCTGCTTGCACGAGGCGATGCGCAGAGTCTACGCTGGCGCCAGGACTTCGTCCGCACCTACCTTGAGCGTGACATACCGCAGTTCGGCCCCCGGATTGCCGCTGAGACTCTCCGGCGATTTTGGACAATGTTGGCCCACCGCCAGGGAGGACTGCTGAATGTGGCCGAGCTCGGCCGCGGCCTCGGTGTCGATGCCAAGACTGCGGCACGATACCTCGACCTGCTCGTCGACCTTCTCCTGGTGCGTCGGCTGGAACCCTGGCACGCCAATGTCGGCAAGCGGCTCGTGAAGTCGCCGCGGGTCTACCTGCGAGACAGCGGCATCCTCCATGCGCTGCTGGGCATCGCGGACCTTGATGGCCTGCTAGGCCATCCCGTGGTAGGCGCGAGCTGGGAGGGCTGGGTCATCGAGAACCTGCTGGCGAGCACGCCGGGCTCGCCGACCGGCTACTTCTACCGGACGAGCGGCGGGGCGGAGGTAGACCTCCTGCTGGTCTTTCCCGACGGCGAACGTTGGGCGATTGAGGTCAAACGGAGCCTCAAGCCGAAGCTCGAGCGGGGCTTTCACGAAGCCTGCACGGACATTGGTCCTGCGCGGCGCTATGTCGTCTACCCCGGGACCGAACGCTACCCTCTGGCCGCTGATGTTGAAGCCGTGTCCCTGCTCGAACTCGCCGGTGCGGTTGGCAGACGCGCAAGCAAGCCACGCTGATCATCCGCCAAGAACCGGTCAGAGAAGACGGCCGAGTCCGCCACTTGGGCGAGACGATTTCCGTGTCAGAGGCGAAGTCAAACGGACAAAGGAACCCGAATGCCGGAACGGATACCGCCACAAGGGCAGCAGGATGATCCCTTGCGGTGCTGCCGCGGCCAAGTTGAACCCGAGTGCACTCGGCCGAACCCCACCGACCAGGAACGTGCCAGGATCCGCCTTAGTCGCTCCGAAAGTAGTTCTTTACATACTATTAGTTAGTCGTTAAACTACTGCCGTGAGATTCGATTCAGCCCGTCTCAGAGAGCTGCTGACTGCGCTGGACCGGCAGATAGCTCTCGCCGGCGGCAGCGAAGTAGACCTTGTTGTCTGTGGCGGTTCGGCTTTGGCTGCTCTCGGGCTGGTGCGCAGAACCACGCGCGACGTGGACGTGCTCGGACTCGCCCGGACCACGCCCGGCGGCATCGTCGTCGAGCGGCTGGAACGACTGCCCGAGCTGCTTGCCTCGTCTGCTCTGAAGGTGGCGCGCGACTTCAACCTGCCTGCGGATTGGCTCAACCTGGGACCTGCTCTTCAAGTCAACATGGGTCTGCCCGATGGATTTGGAAGCCGTGTCGCACCAAAGCACTACGGCAGCCATCTCACAGTGTACTACGCGAGCCGCTACGACCAGATTCACCTCAAGCTGTACGCCGCCGTCGATCAGGATAGCTACCACGTTCAGGACCTGGCGCTGCTCAAGCCGACCCGAGCCGAGCTGGTCGCCGCCGCGCGCTGGACCCTTGCGCAGGATGTATCCGGCGCGTTCCGAAAGAGCCTGAAGGACTTCCTGCGCACAAACGGCCATGCCGATGTCGCCGAAGCGATTTAGGGCCGAACTCCGCGAGCTGCTGCTCGAGCTGCACTGGCGGCACTGGTGCGCGCTCGGGGTCGCCGGACAGGTCGCGCCCGAACAGCACCGGGTGATTGACCTTGAGGCACTGATTGTCTCGACCTCGCGACTCGGCCCCGCGGACGCGCGGTTGACGAAGCGAGTCAGAGAGTGGCTGGCGTTGAACGACGACTGGGTCAGCACGTCGCGGCTCAGGAGGATTGGTGAAGCGTTCGCGGCCGCCACCGGCCTGGAAGTGCCGCCGGCAGGGCCCGACGCGGATGCGCACGCGCCGGCGAAAGTCGTGCGCCCGGTCGTGACTCAGCCGGTACTGCTGCAACTGCGACTTCGGGCATTGCTGGGCATGGACGTTCGTGCCGATGTCTTTGGCTACCTGCTGTTCAACAAGAGCGGCAACTCCTCCTCCATCTCTCGCGCGCTCTACGTGGACCAAAAACGGGTCTACAACGTCCTTGAGCGCTGGAAATCCGCGGGGTTCGTGCGGCGAACGTCGGGTGGATACACGCTCGTGCCGGCCGCGGTGCCGCCCGCGATTGAGGAAGAGAAAAACCGTGTGGAGTGGCTCAACTGGACGGCGACTTGCATCGCTCTTGCTCGCCTCTACGAGTCGGTGACAAAGTCAGCCACGGATGACAGGTACGTTCTGGCATCGCTGGCCCGTGACCTCATGTCTGTACTAGAACCGCAGGCGGCTGCAATTGGAGTCGCTCTACCGTCGGCCGACCGCTATCCCGGCGCGGCCTACTTTGAGCCGTTCGCGGACGGGGTCATAGCCTGGCTCAGGCGGCTTCTCGGTCGCCGCGAGTAGTCGAAGGCGAGGGACCTGACCAATTTCCGCTGGGGAATCGGATGGTGTCCCAAACGGCTCCTCCGCGCCGTTGTCAGCCGTTGGCTGTGAGCTATCCGCTGTCAGCGGAGCTCACTCGAACGGGGACCTACTCGGTGATGCCCAGGTCCTTCAGCTTGCGATGCAGATGGGTCCGCTCGATTCCAAGCTCTTCCGCGGTTCTGGTCTTGTCCCCGTTGTTGTGGGCCAGCGATGCCCTGATGAAGTCCCGCTCGAACTCCTCGCGGGCTTCACGCAGGCTGACCTCTGCCCGGACCGGCGCCGCGTTCATGGGTTCCATCAAGGACAGCAGGTCTCGCGGCGTAATGTCCTGGGCTTTCACGAGAATCGCGGCGCGCTTCATGAGGTTTTCCAGCTCCCGGGCGTTGTTGTGTGCCCAATCCGCGCTCTTCAGAAACTCAACCGCCTCCGGCGTGAGTTGCTTCTTGGGCACGCCGTTCTCCTCGCACTGCTGCCCGAGGAAGTGGTCGGCCAGCAATGGAATGTCGTCCCTGCGTTCCCGCAGTGGCGGCACGTGGATGTGAAGGACGTTGAGGCGGAAGTACAAATCCTCGCGAAACCGTTTCTCGTCTATCTCCTGGCGCAGGTTCTTGTTCGTGGCTGAGACAACTCTCACGTCAACACGGATAGTTGTAGTAGCCCCCAGGCGTTCAAACTCGTTCTCCTGCAGGAATCGCAGCAGCTTGGCCTGGCTGGAAAGCGACAGGTCGCCGACCTCGTCCAAGAGCAGCGTGCCGCCATCGGCTACTTCAAGCTTGCCCTTCTTCTTAGTCAGCGCCCCGGTGAACGCGCCCTTCTCATAGCCGAACAGCTCGCTTTCGATGAGAGTCTCAGGGATGGCCGCGCAGTTCAGCTTCACAAACGCCTTCTCCTTGCGGTCGCTCTTCAGGTGGATTGCGCGGGCCACCAGTTCCTTGCCTCCGCCGCTCTCGCCGGTCACAAGTACGGGCGCGCGAGTCGGGGCGATTTCGTCTATCTTCTGGAAGATCTCGTGCATCACCGAACTCGTCCCGACCATTCGGTACCGACGCAGCGATTCCTCTCGCAACTCGGATAGCTCTCGCCGCAGTCTGTCCCGCTCCAGGGCATTGCGTGCGGCCAGGAGAATCTTCTCCCGCTCGGCCGGCTTCTCCAGGAAGTCATACGCTCCCAGCTTGGTGGCTTTGACCGCGTCCTGAATCGACCCCTGACCGGAGATCATCACGACGGGCAACGCCGGCTTGGCCTTGAGGACGGCCTCCAGAACCTGTGTACCGCTCATATCGGGAAGGAACAGGTCCAGCAGCACGAGGTTCAGCTCGTGCTCCCTGGCCAAGCGTATCGCCTCCTCGCCGTCGCCGGCCTGCAGGACCTCCATGCCGGCGCCCGACAAGATATCGGCCATGATGTCCCGAGCCCTCGGTTCATCGTCTACTACAAGCACCCGCTCAGCCATCTGCCCTCCTTTCGTCGGGAAGGGTGAATTGTGAATGGTGAAGAGTGAAACACCTCATGTCCGCAGATTCCGCAGATACCTGGAGCGAGACCTATCAACCGCCGATAAACGCAGATGAACGCGGTTCGAGACCTCTTTGTGCCTTTGTGCCTTAGTGGTGAAATCCGCATCCGCCGTTCTGACTTCTAGCATCTAGCTTCTAGCCTCTGACTTCGCCCGCGTCTGACGACATCAGCCCTCCTTTCGTCGGGAAGGGTCAACTGTGAATAGTGAAGAGTGAGAGACCCCTCCATCGGCGTCGGGGCGACACTCCGTGTCGTCTGCGTTCATCTGTGGTTGTTTCTTGCCTTGTCCGCAACTCTGGATTCTGATTTCTGGATTCTGAACTCTGGACTATCCGTGTCTTCCTCCCGCCGGCAGCACTATCGTCACCGTGGTCCTCTTTCCCTCGACGCTCTCAATCTCCATCCTCCCCTTATGGTCCTCCACTATCTTCTTGGCCAGTGCCAAGCCGAGACCCGTTCCATCCGGCTTGCCGTATGTGAAGTACGGGTCAAACACCTTGTCCAAGTACTTCTCCGGAATCCCCGCGCCTGCGTCCTCAACCTCGATTCGGACATACGAACCGCCAAGACCGCCAAGTTCGCCAGGTCCGGGCCGCAGTCCCGTGTCGGGATCTGAAGCCCTGTCTCCTGTATTCTGTCTACTGCCTACTGGCCCAACCGCCGTCCGAATCCTCAGCGTCCTCTCCGCGTCCGCCACTTCTGACTTTTCGCTTCCAGCATCTGACTTCCTACTTCGTCCTGCGACGGCCTCGACCGCGTTCTCCATCACGATGTCCAGAACGTTCGACATTCCTTGCTCATCCAATGCCACAGGTGGCAGCTTGTCAGCGAGACTCATCTCAAGTTTGATTCCTTTCGCCAGCGCCCCTTCGTACTTGGCCGCCACCGTGCGGACCAGCTCAGTCACATCCCGTGGCTTCAGCTCCGGCGGGTTCAGCTTGGTGAAACGCATGAACGCGTCGGTCATCTTCTTCAGCCGCGTCACCTCGTCCTTCACGTAGCCAATGTACTTCCTCACCCGCTCGTCCGAGGACGCAGTGGTTCCAGGGCCCGCGAGTCCCATGGTTCTAGTTTCTGACTCCTGACTTCTCGCTCCGTCCGATTCGGCACTCGATCCCTTGATCCCTCGATCTCTCTCTCCCTCTCCCTTGCTGACCTCAGCCTCAATCTGCTCCACCGCTCCCATTATCGTGCCCAGCGGGTTCTTGATTCCGTGCGCCAGCTTCTGCGCCACCGGCGCCCACGCCTTCACCCTCCGGAGATACTCCACCGCCGAGATGTCCTCAAGTGTGAGCATCACGCCGGACCTCACCCGCGCCGCGCGTGCAAGCACCGTCTTGCCGCCCTCCAGCGCGACGGGCAATTCCTTTGGCATGGACCCGGGTGGTACCGCCAGCGCCGCCTTCACAGCCTGCACCAGCAGCCCAGCAGGCAAAGTCTCGCCTCCAAGCAGCTCACGCGCCTTTGAGTTCGTGTGCCGGATCTGACTGCGGTTGTCTAGCTCCACTACGCCCGCCTGTCCAGTAAGGCCGCGAACTACCGCGCGCATGTCGCGGGTCTGACGGAATCGGAACCCGAGGAGCGTGGCGACAAAAGCCAGCGTGAGCACTGTCACCAAGACCACGACCTCCGCGAGCGGAATTCCGCGAGCGGAGAGCGGCAGCGGCGACAGGTCGAGCAAGCTCCATGGAGACCTACCCTCGAGTGCCTTGTGGACCAGCAGTCGGGTCCTTCCACGATAGCGCACAGCAGTCAGACTCAGAGATGCTCCACCAACGCCGATTTCTGTTTCTCCCATTACCCTAAGGGCGTGGTCCAGTACCTTCAGTCGCCCATCGTCGGTCACGACGACGAACTCGTACGCGCTTGGGTGCGAGAAATGCGCGGCGACAATCTGCTTCACTTCGCTGGCAAAGCGGACCTCGCGGATCAGTCTTAGCTCCTCGTCCAAGAGCCGCAGGGTTTTGTCCGAGCCCGCGACGAGGATCCGGATCTTGCCCGACGGATCATCAGTGAGCGTCGCGCAGTTAGTGTAGACCCCGAAGCTCGCGCGCCTACTGGTCAAGCCGGTCAGGCCGTCCAGGATGAACAGGCTGTCGCAGGTTCGTCCTCGGATTGGATTCCCTACCTCCCACGCGAGGACGCGAGGAGCAATCCGCAGGCTGTCGTCGAGCCACGCCGCGAGGAGACCGGATGAGTAGCCGCCTATCGTCGTCCGCCACCGAAGTCGCCCGTCAGCACCGAGCAGGAACACGTAGCTGCTTTCGTCCGTGGTCCCGTTGGCGACGTTGCTGTTGCCGTAGGCGGCCGAGCCGAACAGAAGTTCGTCGCGGCCGTCGCCATCGACGTCGCGCGGGAACACGGACCACACAGCGGGACCGGTCTCATACTTCCACTTAAGTACTCCGGTGTGCCAGTCAAGCACATAGACACCTCGTGGTCGTGCATCCATCGCGCTCACCACTGACACGACGGCTTCGAGCTTTGTGTCGTCATCAATATCGGCAACCACCAAGGCACCGGCGTATCCGTCCCATCCGACCGGCGGCAGGCTGTCCTTGCCAACTGCCACCAAAGCTGTTCGCCCCGACAATGCCCGCAGATACAGAGAGTCGTGGCGCTTGAAGGTCAACCAAAGGTGCGCCGAGTCTCGTCCGCCGACACGATTGCCTCCCGGCTGCAGCGTTCCCTTCTGCAGATATTGCGTGGGGCCAACCGAACGCAGGTCTTGATTGAAGCGGTCAACGACATGGTCAAACCCGGCTGCGAGCAACTCATCAGTCGAGTCACCATCAAGGTCGACAGGGGCGAGGTAGGAGATGTCCCTTTCCCAGAGTGTGTTGATTACCACTGACGGGAATCGGCGGCTACACGCGAACAGGAACGGGAGTATGAGCAGTGCAACCACGCGCCACATGTCAGCGAATCGTAGCTGGTCCCGCTGGCCTGTCAACGCGAGCATTCGCGATTCCCCAAGTGGGGCGAGGCCTGCACCGCCTGGCCTCGCCCCGTTTCCGTCCTCACTACTCTGACTTCACCATCTTCCGCGTGGCCGTGAACTCCCCAGCCTCCAGACGACAGAAGTACGTGCCGCAGGGAAGCTGTGACGCTGGCACACCGTTCACATCCCACCGGACCGTGTATTGGCCCGGCTGCTGTCTGCCGCTAACCAAGGTCGCTACGACTCGTCCTACCGAGTTGTAGACACGCAGCGTAACGCTAGACTCCTGCGGCAGTGCGTAATGAATGGCCGTACGTCTGCCGAACGGGTTAGGCGTGTTCTGGCCTAGCGCGAACGACAGCGGAAACGTCGCCTGTCCGACCTCCTCGGCAATACCACCAGTTGCGTGCTGTTGACGCCAGAAGCCGAGCGTAGCACGGTACTGCCCCCCATCAAGCACGCCAGACGCGGCCTGCTGTCCGAAACTCAGTCCTGCCGTTCGGTTGCCGGACTGCAGCCATGCGTTTCCCCCAGCGTCGATGACGACGGCCCTCAGCGTGTACCCCTGGGCCGAGGCGGTGATGGCCAGCCCTGCCAGAGCTGCAAGTGCGAAGCGTGTCTTCACTGTCCACCTCCAATAGCTGACGCCATCGCTATTCGTCCTGACTTGAGCGCGCTGACTGCCGCTGCTCGCGTCTAACGCCATGTTCGTACCGGTACCCCATGGTCTCCGGGTAACCGTAGGCCTCGGGCTGCATCAGTCTGCCTCGCTTGAAGCCGTTCGGTCCCTTCTTTTCTTCAACCGGTCTGCGAAGGGCTCGCATCGCTGGGTCATCGCGGTCCGCCATCACAAGGTACGAAACCTCTCGCCCGGCATCTCCGTACACCGTCAACATGTCGAAACTGCTGTTCCACTCATAGCCCGTGACAAAGGGACGGCCGATAGGTGTGAGCACGGCAGTGGCTTCCTCTTCCTTTGTCAGCGCCGCAAAGTAGGATGGCATGTCCACCGTCCCTCTGCCGTTGGCATCAAGTATGACTTTGCCGCGGTACACGCACAGATTTTCGGGTGACTCAACGAAGTTGTGCCGAAGCGTCTTGTTAAGCGGGTCAAGCGGATGGTCAATGAGGAACGACCCACTCGTTTTAGACAGCGTGCCGTTCACGTGAACGTCCCCGTCGAAGTACCCAGCGTATTGGGGGCTTCCGCCACCGCCAACCTCAGAGTAGATCCCGTAGTAGGGTCCGGTCCCCTCGTTCCCAGCTACGAGGAACTCCCCACCATAGCTTTCCCCGGAGCCATCCTGGTAGACGCGTATGCTTATCCCCGACGCATCGGCCGACGAGCTGTTGTTGGATTGCGAAACGTACCCGCCGAGACCCGTCACATGGCCAGTCGAGCTAGAGCTCCCGGTCGCGTTGACATAGCCAGCCGTGACGTTGCCGGAAGCCGTCCCGTAGGCTTGCGCGCGGCCGGAAACCCCATCCGCGTCAGCCTCGCCGTCGGTTCGTGCAAAGCTATATACACCCGTGCGGTCTGCAGACCCAGTTCCTACAGCGCGGAAGTAGCCGCCGTAGCCTTCGTCTGTGCCTTCAGTGTACGCGTAGCCTGCAACACCCTTGGCCTCCGCATCGACCCCAGTGGACGTGATGCCTCGGCCTAAAGATGGTCATACAATGACTTTACACGTGTGCGAGCGGCGTCCGACGAAAGAAACCACGGATCACAGCCTTCCGACGCT
>JAFGRF010000238.1 GCA_016935295.1 Caldifarciminota bacterium
CTGGTGCCCGAGGTGTACGCCGTCGAACGAGCCGAGGGCGACTGCCAGCGGGGTGCGGGCACGGGGGTCAGCTGGCATAGATTATCCGTTCGGTGCGCAACTCCGTACCGTTGGACACGACGATGGCGAGAAAACTGCGTTCAGGAGTCTGGGCCAGTGCGAGGTCGCCGTCCCCGGACGGCACCTGGCCGTCGATTCCGCTCACTGCTTTGCCTTGGTAGAGATGTTGTGCCTGGGTCGGGGAGACTGTGACGCGGGGCATTCCGTCGAGCGCCGCGTCAACCGGAATCAGTCGTTCGGGCAGAGAGGTTGCGTCGAGCGTGTCCGGGGCCACGGCTTCGTCGACAGTGAACTGCCCGACCTTGGTCCTGATCAGTGACGCAAGTGTTGCTTCAGTGCCCACGGAAGCGCCCAGGTCGCGCGCGAGGGCCCTGACGTACGTTCCCGACGACACCCGGTAGCGGATGTTCGCGATTGGCGGATGCCAGTCAAGCAGCTCACTATCATACACGGTTACGTTGCGCGGTTTGGGCCGGACTTCCTGGCCCTTGCGGGCGAGCCGGTAGAGCGGTCTGCCATCCTGCTTCAGCGCCGAGAACGCAGGCGGCACCTGTTCAATCTCGCCCCTGAACCGGTCCAACGCAGCCCGCACCGACTCCTCAGTTAGGTCGCGCACCGGTCGTTCGGTCAGCGTCTTCCCGGTAGTGTCGTCGGTATCGGTCCGCCTCCCGAACAGCACTCCGGCCACGTACTCCTTGGGCAGATTCAGCAGGAAGCGGCTGATCTTGGTAGCCTCGCCTACTAGTATCAGGAGCACGCCCGAGGCAAGCGGATCAAGCGTCCCGGCGTGGCCCAATGGGATTGCCGATTGGGAAGACAGTAGTAGCTTGATGCGGCGGATGACGTCATATGAGGAGATACCGGACGGTTTGTCTACGTTCAGCACACCGCGCATCGGTCAGGCGGCCCGGCGGGCTACACCTGCTCTCCGGGTTCGTTCTTGTGCAACTCGGAGATGATCTCGTTGATGTGCATCTCGTGGGCCAGCACGTCGTCGAGAGCGAATCGGAGTTCCGGCACGACCCGGAACATGACCATCTGGCCGAGCCGGCGTCGGATGAACCCACGAGCGCCCTGCAGATGCTCGAGCGACTGCTGCTGCGTGGCTTCGTCGCCCATGATGGAGAAGTAGACCGTGGCGTTCTTGAGGTCGCGCGAGATGTGGCAGCGGGTGACGGTCACGAACCCGATTTTCGGGTCGGACAGCTCGCTCAGGACGATTTTGGCCACTGAGTCTTTGATGGCGTCGGCGACTCGTTTGTCCCGGTGTTGCATGCCTGTATTCTAGGGCATGCGTCGAGCTTGTAAAGCGGTGCCCCGTTCTGTTGTTGACCATCCAGTTCCGGTTGGCTAGAGTGAGAAACGATGCGTTTTTGGTCGGCAGCCGCGCTTGTTCTTTGCCTTGCCGGCTGCTGCATGTATCACGTGCCGCCAAACGAGCAGCCTGTGGCGCCGTTCCCCAGGCTCACTAAACCGGAACAACCATTGCCGGGCGGAGAACCCACCATCCGCGTGCGGCTAGCCGCCGGCAGCACCGTCACTATTGGCTCGAGCCAACGCATGACTCTCGCCTCGGGTGCATCGCGGCAGGAAGTAGGGCCCGCCCGCTCGGCGCAAGTCGCGCTTGAAGGAGGACAGGTAGCTGTGTCCGGCGGTTCCGCGTCCTTGCGGACTTTGGATACGCTCACGATCGCGGCGGGAGATAGCGGCCTCATCCGCGTAGGCGACCGGAGCTACCGCGGCTACCTTCTTCTCTTCCAGTCCAGAGACGGCGACCTTGCCGTGGTCAACGTACTCGGGCTCGAGGATTACCTGCTCGGAGTCGTTCCCTGCGAAATCGGCCCGATAACCGTCCGCAGACTCGAAGCCGCCAAGGCCCAGGCCGTCGCGGCCCGCAGCTTCACGCTGGCGCGACTAGGGCGGCGGAAGGGACTCGGACACGACCTGTTCGACTCATATCTGCGGGACCAGGAATACCGTGGAACCGAGCGCGAGACCGAGCTCTCCAGACAGGCAGTGCTGGCTACCCGGGGCGAGGTGCTGGAGTACCGTGGGGAAATCTGTGAGGCGCTCTACCACGCCAACTGCGGAGGCATGACTGCGAACGGGTCCAAGCCGTACCTGAAGAGCGTGCCGGATACGCCCGGGCACAAGCGGGGCCGCAAGGCCTACTGCGCGGGGCGGCCGAATTCGTCCTGGAAGACCAGCGTCAGCAGAGACAGCCTGGATGCCGTGGCAAGCAGGCTCTCAGCAAAGAAGTGTCGCCTCCGCGGCTGCAGAGTGGATGCCGACAGGTCCGGCAGGGCGGAGTGCGTTGTGCTCGCGACAGACCGCGGCACGGTGCGAGTGCCGGGGTCGAGTTTCCGGATGGCGATGGGGCTGAAGTCAACCGCGTTTACCGTGACTCTGCGCAACCGGTACGTGTCTTTCACCGGCCGTGGCTGGGGTCATGGGGCGGGTATGTGTCAGGACGGGGCGATGGCGATGGCCGAGGCAGGCGCGAGCTACCGGGAGATACTCCAGCACTACTACTCAGACGTGAGTCTGGAGAAACGCTACTAGCGCGCAAGCGGCCTAGCGGCCGCTGTCTTCTTCCAGGACCTGTTCTTCCGGGATGTGCGTAATCAGCACGGCTGCGGCCACAACCGTGGTCCAGAATCCGCTCTTGTTGCCAATCGCCGACTGGGTGATGTTCTGGGTCCGGACAATTTCGTTCGAGATCTTCCAGATTTCCTTGCGCTGGTCGTAGCTCGTGTCGGGGTTGAACTGCACCCCGAGCGTCGTGGCGAGCATCTGTGCGGCCAGGTCCTCGGCGTAGTCGCCGGCGCTTTCTTCGCGCTGGCCGGACGAGTGATACTCGGAAAGATAGCCGTACTTGGTCGGATCCTTGGGTATGGCCAGCCCGACTGACGCCGAGATCAGGCGGTGCGGCTCGTTGGTCGCATTGTCGCTGACGACCGCGAACATTACCTGACCCGGAGTCAGGAGTTTCTGTCCCCGGGCACGCGAAATGATGCGGCAGCGGGGCGGGAAGATCGACGAGACGCGTACGATGTTGTACGCGGCCATCCCGGCGTCGCGCAGCGCCGCCTCGAAACTGGCGAGTTTCTCGCGATGGACGCCGGTACCCTTGGTGAGGTAGACATACTTGGGAAGGATTACCATGCAGCCTCCCGACATGGAAGTGGCAACTGGGCGGAGATTGACGGCTGAGCTACATGAGCCTGCGGCTTCGGAGGATGGAGCAGACCGGAGTTGAACCGGCGACCTCCAGAGTGCGATTCTGGCGCTCTCCCAACTGAGCTACTGCCCCAAACGATCATCGATTCCAGATTGTAGATTGCATATTGAGTGTCCGGCCTAGCCGGAGCCGCGCTACTGCGCCGGTCCAACGTTGACCAGAATCCCGTTGCGGCGGCGCTCGATGCGGTCGAAGTCCTCCGGACCGAACTGGAAGGTCCCGATGACCATGACCGGGCTGGCGACGACCGGCGTGTCGTCCGTGCTCTTGGGTGTGCGGCCGAAGAACAGGCAGAGGTCCGGACCTTCCGGCCAGTAGGCGATGTCGCCGACTTTGACTTCGTTCCCGAGTTCCGGATTGTCCACCGTCAGGTTCACCGGAAAGTAGACTTCCTTGCCCCATGTCTCGCCGATGGTTTCATACGGCAGAAGGCTGAGCAGCTTCTCCGTGAGAGACGAGCTGTTCAGCGCTCCCGCGAACTCGACGCCGCCGACGTTTATGCGGATGTTGCTCAACTGCGGTTGAATTGTAGATGAGCCGGCTCGAATGTCAACACGTGGCCGCGTCCGGGAGTCGGTGGGCCGAGTCGTCAGGCCCCGGACTGCCCATGGCCCTCGACCCGGCTAGGCGGTGACTCATTGAGCAACAGCCAGTACAGGCCGAGCTGGCGAATTGCCTCGACGAACTGCTCCGACTTGACCGGCTTGCGCACGTAGCTGTTGACCCCCAGCTGGTAGCTGCGGATAAGATCTTCCTCCAGCCGTGACGATGTGAGCACTGCCACGGGCATGAGTCGCGTGCGGCTGTCCCCACGAACCCGCTCGAGCACGGTCAGCCCGTCGACCTTGGGCAGCTTCAGGTCGAGCAGAGTGATAGCCGGATAGTCGGCCGGGTTACGGCCTTTGTAGTCGGCACGACCGAAGATGTAGTTGAGGGCGTCGGCGCCGTCGCGGCACACGACGACCTTGTTGTTGATGCCGCATTTCGCTAGGGCGCGCAGCGTCAGTTCCTCGTCGTCCGGGTTGTCTTCGACGAGCAGTATTACTTTCTCGCGTTTTTCCTCCACCTTAAGCCTCCTTTGCTGCCGGCTCCAGGGTGAACCGGCACGTTGCACCTCTGTCTACCTCCGCCTCGAACCACACGCGGCCGCCGTGCCTATGCACAATGCGCTGTACGATAGCGAGGCCGATACCGGTACCGGGGAAATCGTGTTCCGGATGCAGCCGTTCAAACGGCGCGAACAGCTTGCCGGCGTAGGCCATATCGAATCCGACGCCGTCGTCCCGCACGAAGAAAACCCGTTCGCCGCCGTCATCCACCAGACCGAACTCAATGCTGGCCATCGGGTTCCGGGACGTGAACTTCCAGGAATTACCGAGGAGGTTCTGCAGGACCATTGCCGCGAGCACGGGGTCTGCCGGCGAGGTCAAGCCGTCGGGTATCAGGAATTCCACCTTGCGGTCCGGGGCAGCCTGCCGCAGCTCCGCGACTACGACTCGCGCCAGCTCGCTCAGGTCGACCTTCCTGCGATCGAGCGGCATGCGGGCGATCCGGGCGAGGTCGAGCAGGTCGTCGATCAGCTGCGCCATCCGCTGCGCTGCGGAACTCACCCGGGCGAGGTCGTCGCGGGCCCGCGGATTCAGCTCGGTCCCCTGGTCTTCGATCAGGGCCTGAGTGAAGCCGTCGATCGCCCGGAGGGGCGCACGCAGGTCGTGCGAGACCGAGTAAGAGAATGCTTCCAGTTCCCGGTTTGCTGCCTCAAGCTCGGCGGTCCGGTTGCGGACCAGCTCCTCTAGATGCTCGCGGTGTCGCTCCAGTTCGTCGGCGTCGCGCCGGTGCTGGATGGCGATGGCGGCCTGATTGACGAATGCCTCGACCAGTCCCGGGTCGCGCAGGGGCACGTCTTCGTGCATGAGTATGCTGACCGAGCCGAGCGTCTTTCCCTGCCAGTAGAACAACATGGCGTAGGCTTCGCCCGGCCCGAAGACCGACTCGATCGCTTCGCTGACCGGCGTCGGCATCCTGCCGGACGAAAGGGCCGCGAGCCCGCCCTTCATCTTTCTCAGGCCGCCGCTCACGTAGTGGCGCAGCTCATCGGCCGTGGGCCGGAACGTTGTTCCGACCGGTGGCCGACCGAGCAGTCTGAGTGCGGCCTTCGCGTCTTCGCCGACGCCTTCGATTGCCCGGACGCGGAACTCATCGCGGTCCTCATCGTATGAGCTGACGACGACGTAGGCTTCACCGGCGAGCTGGGCCAGGCGCCGTGCGACGTAGCGGTAGATGTCCGTTTTCGGGTCGAGGGTGATGAATCCGAGCGCGGTGTCCCTGAGCAGGGCCGTGTCCGCGAGGTGCTGCAGGTCGCGTTCCTCGGCCTGTCTGCGCTCGGTGATGTCGCGGACGATGCTGATGACGGTCTTCCCACCGGCAGACTCGACCACCCGGGCGTGAACCTCGATGGGCAGGCGCGAACCGTCTTTGCGGCAGTGCACGGTCTGGAACGCCGCGTCGTACCCCGCTGCCAGCAGGTCCAGGTGCGGCAGTGCTGACTCCCGTTGCTCCGGCGCGACCAACTGGCGCAGGGTCATGTGCTGCAGCTGCTCCCGCTCATAGCCGTGCGCACGACAGGCTGCTTCGTTGACGTAGACGATGTTGCCTTTAAGGTCGTGCACGATGACCAGGTCGGTCGCAGCGTCGAGCAACTCGGCCCGGAGCGCGACCTCGGCCTCCATCCGACGGCGCGCAGTAACGTCGCGCATGAACACGAGCCGGGCCGGCCGGCCATCGTCACCGGCAACCGGCACATCCTGGATGTCATAGGTGATGTTGCCGTTTCTCGTGGTGTACTCACGGTGAGTGGACGCACCGGTGAAGGCCTGCGGGTTGGCGCAATTCACGCATGGGGCGGTCCGGGCGTGGAAGTACTCATAGCACAGGCGGTTGTTTACCGGCCCGCCGCGCGCCAGCAGTGCCGGGTTGATATACTGGAGTCGGTAGTCCTGTCCGACCATGTACACGCCGTCCGGCATCGCGTCGAGGATCCGCCGCAGCCGGTCGCGCTCGGCCCGGGCCAGCCGTTCGGTCTTCCGGTGCTCGGTGATGTCGCGGAAGATGCCGAAGGAACCGACGAAGTTGCCGTTGTCATCCTGCCGGGGCGAGGTCGTAACCAGGGCGGTTCGCTTCGTCCGGTCCGGACGCGTGATTTCAAGCTCATAGGAGCTTCGTTTGCCTGTGCGGCGCTGCGCGCTCTGCTGGCGTATGACCTCCGCCTGGTCAAGGTCGAGAAACTCGCGCAGGTTCCGACCGACAAGGCCGCCGGGGGGGACGCCGAACAGCTCCTCCGCGGCCCGGTTTGCGAACAGGAACCATTCCTCCGCATCGGTTTCACCGATGCCCTCGCCCATTTCCTCGACAAGCCGTCGGTACCGTTCTGCGCTTTCGCGCAGCGCGACTTCCGTCTGCTTGCGGTCGGAGATGTCGCGTACGGTCGCCTGCAGGACCTTCCGGCCACGGTACTCCAGGGGCGTGAGCAGCACGTCGGCCGGGAAGACGGTACCGTCGGCCCGCTGATGGAGCCACTCGAAGTAGTTGCGGCCGGTTCGGAGAGCGTCCGCGATCCTCTCATCTGCAGTCTGGCGCGAATCCCGGCCGTCGGCCTGCTGCGGGGGAGACACGTCAGATGGGTGCTTGCCGAGGAACTCGTCGCGAGTCGAGCACCCGAATACCCGTAGCGTAGCTTTGTTGCAGTCAAAGAACCGCTCCGTGTCGAGCAGCATGATAGCGTCGTTCGATGACTCAAACAAACGGCGGTACTTGACCTCGCTCTCGGCCAGCGCCTCCTCGACCCGCTTGCGTCGGGTTATGTCCTGGGCGAATACCATGGCTCCCTCGACGCTGCCGTCGGAGGAACGGATCGGGTTCCAGTTGAGTTCACGCCAGGTGTCGAGCTCCGAGTCGAACTCCACACTGGTGAAGCTCTCACCGGCCAGCGTCCTTGCGGCCGCCTGTTCGATCCTCGCCCGGAGGTCCGGTTTGCCGATGGCGTCAAGCAGGCTGGTGCCGGGCCGGATGTCGGCACCGTGGAGTTCCTTCATGTCCAGCCGGTGGGCGCTATTGAAAACCGTGTAGCGGCAGTCGCGGTCAAGGGCGAAGACCATGACGTCGGTCGGGCTCTCGACCAGCGCCTTCAGGAGTGCATCCTGCCGGCGGAGTTCCTGCTCGGCACGCCGGAACTCGGTGATGTCGGTTGCGTGGATGAAAACCACATCGTGGTCAGGCCGGACCAGGACGTTCTCCGTGAAGACCCGGCCGCCGATCTCGACTTCGCGTCGGAGAGCCCCGTTTTCGCGCCGGTGGAGGAGAGCGAGTATAGACTCCATGTCCGCGGGGAAGAAGGCGGCGGCCGATGCGCTAGGGCCGAGCGATTCAAGCACGCGTGCTGTAGCATCGCTCGTGAACGTCACCTTGCCGGCCGCGTTGACGGCGAGCAGCGGGTTCGGGCTGAGTTGGTGAAAGGCAGCCAGGCTCCGCAAGTCCGACGCTTTCGAATTCCGGGTACGGACTCTCACCGGCATGGCTGGAGCTCTCCGGCTATGCGCCAACCGCTGGCGTTGGAGGCAGCGCGGGAATCGTACATCTCGGAAGTTTCTCTAGACGATGTAGGATAACGGCCTGCCGCAACCGTGTCAAGCGATTCTCGCCGGGGCGGCGAATTGCCCGACGATACTTGACCGGGTGCGGTTGTCACGATACGCTGAGGCGTGAGGATTGTGCTGGTACTGGCCTTGGCGGTCCTGCCGCTTGCCGCCGACTACGTCGAACTCGGCAGCGGCGGGTCGCTTCTGATGAACGTCCCGTTCTGCGGCGGCTGAACCAACGGCGAGCGGTACCAGGTGCTGGTACTGGCTGAAGAGATGCCGGGTCCGTGTACGCTCGACAGCGTGCAACTGCTGTGCGGCAGCGACATCTACAACCACGGCGTTTTCCTGAACGCCCGGGTCCTGGCCTGCCAAACGACCGTCACGGAACTGGACAGCGTCTGCAAGGACAACTATGCCGGCAACACTCCGGACACGGCCATGTCGCGCGACACCCTGAGTCTGAGTTGGACTAACGGTGAATGGCATGCGCTCGGATTCGAGCACCCCTTCGGCCACAACGGCAGCGACAACCTCATCATCGAGTTCGTCTGGCAGGGCGACGACGGCGGCTCGGTCTACAACTTTGGCTACTACACTTCCGGTAACCGGGCAGTGGACGCAAGGCCATCCACGGCCGAACGGGGCGTTCCCCGCAACTACATGCCGCGCTTCCGCATCCACTACTCGACGACCGGGATGGCTGAGGGTTCGGTGACGCTTCCAGAGGCAGAGATGCGCGTTGAGGCGACCCCCAACCCGTTCACGACCACCGCTGCCATCAAACTCCAGCCGGCTGCCGGCAGCGATGCGCGAGTTCGCATATACGACGCCGGCGGCAAGTTGGTTCGGACGCTAGGCCAATCTCCAGTCGCCAATCGCCAATCTCAAGTGGTGGTGTGGGACGGCCGCGACGAGGACGGAAGGCGGGCCCGCGCCGGGACTTACTTCTGCCGGTTGGACCACGGCAGGGCCGTGCGCCTCGTATGCGTTCGCTGAACGGCTGGTGAATACTCCTTCCCGGCTGTGAGTCTAATCTACAGACCGGGATTTATAGGCACTGTAACCTGGAGGCGCTCATGTCCAGATTTCGTTATGTTCTGTTCCTTTCGTTGCTCGCCGCGGCAGCCGCGCCGGCGGCTGCTTCATGGCTGAATGACCCCGACAACTCGTTCGAGGTCAGGCTTGGAGCCGAGATGGGTTTTCTTGGTGTGCTCAGGCACAACATCCAGTTCGGCCCGGACCCGTACGGCACCAAGTTCAACTACGTCAGAGAGGGCAGCCAGAACATCCTATTTCCGTTTCAAAGGATGTCGGCCGAACTGCATCTCAAGCCGCGGCATA
>JAFGRF010000239.1 GCA_016935295.1 Caldifarciminota bacterium
CCGTACTGACCGGGATTGCCGAAGTACATGGTCTTGTGGTCCGAACTGATGTGCATTTCGCCGGGCTGGAGCGACTCATTCACCGGTCGCCCCGCGTTTTGCCAATCGGTCCATTCGCCGTTCCTGCGCAGAGCTGTGTACCAGTCGATCTCACCGTAGTTGCCCGTCCGCACCGACGCAAACCACATCGTGTCGCCGAGAATCACCTCGCAGCCATCCATGGCGACATCGTCGCTGAGGACCACGCGCTCCGGCTCGCTCCAGTTCCCGCCCACGAGCCGGCAGGCCCAGATACCGGTCACGCTGTCGAGCAGTTGCTTCTCAACCAGCACCCGCACGTCGGGGGTGAAGAAGAAGTAGAACTCCTGGCCGTCCGGGGTGATAAAAGGAGAGTCCTCCGCTCCGGCGGAGTTGACCGGCCCGGGCATAGGCTCCGGCGCCTCCCATTCTGAGGAAACCGTGAACGGCGGGAACGGGTCGGTCACGGGCGTACCTTTCACTGCGTCGGCCGGGATCTTCGAGTAACGGTTCTCAAGAAACGGCCACGGGCTCCTGCAGCCGGCAAGACCTCCCAGCGCGAAGGTCAGCACAGCC
Source organism: Caldifarciminota bacterium (assembly GCA_016935295.1). GTDB lineage: Bacteria > Hydrothermota > Tepidihabitantia > Tepidihabitantales > Tepidihabitantaceae > UBA2258. Next base: position 595 of record JAFGRF010000239.1, read on the forward strand.
AGACAGAGGGCCCTGCTCGGTGTCATTACTGATTATCATGGCAGCGGACACTGGGTCAAGGCTTTTCCCCAAATCCGAAAAGGGTAAGGCCTCAGAATCCCGCATCCTAGGCTACACTGCAGGGCACGCCTCAGGAGTAGTCTCAAGGAACACAAGAGCACAGAACGGGTGTGGAGTTGAGGTGATGCTGGTTGGTGTTCTTGGGTCCCAGGCGGTTCAGTGTCGGGTTCGGGCCGCTAGCTCCCGGCCAGCGCGCGGGCGATACGTTCAAGCAGTTCAGCACGCGGCAAGCTGTCCCGGACCGGGTTGCGACTGCCCAGCAGTTCGCTGTGGAAGGCGGGCATTTCGGCCTCGTAGATGATGCCGAGCAGCAGCCGGTCGCGGCGCGACATGGAAGCGCAGCCCAGCGGACTGTTTCCGGAGACTTCCTGACAATGACGCGGCAGCGCGCACGGTGCGCCCTGCAACTGAATTCTGCTCCGGACCTAGTCGTCCTTGGATTCACCCTGACCGGGCCGGCCCATCATGCCGCTACCCATCAGTGGGCAACCCTGCATCATGCCGCCGCCCATCATCGGGCAATCCTGCATCATCATGCCGGGCGTCATCATTCCCTGCAGCATGCAGTGCGTCCCGGAACGCATCGACTTGCGCTGTTCAGGGGTGAGCAGGCGGTGCATGGCGATCTTGTTGTCGGCCATGGCCAGGGCGAGCTTCGCCTTGAGCGCGCTGATCTCGTTAACCTTGGCCGTGATCTTCCTGGCGTCGAGATTCTCTGCTCGCCATAGACCGGCGAGCTCGATCTGCCTGACCGCGATGTCGGTCTTGATCGGGCCGACCGCGCGCAGGTGGGCGATACGTTGAGCGTCCATCTTGCTCAACTGCTCGCTGGTCATTCCCGGCATCTTGGGCATATCCTGCGTGCCCGACATCATGCCGCCCATCGGCATGTTCAATGGGGCGTTCTGCGCAGCCGGCTGCGCCACGGCGAAGGCCGCGGCCAGCACGAGTGCTACTGCTGCTCTCAGGGTCGTTTTCATTCCTTTGCTCCTTGCGTTTCTGCGTTTCGGTTCCTTAGGCGGGATGCGCCGATCTGACGCGGCAGCGATCGAAGCCCGATGGATTCAGTCCAAGTGTCCAGCCGCTTCAGTCACCTGTCCCGTTGTTCACCATGCCGGTTGAACCGCCGTCACTGGTTCCCGCCGGTTCACTTGCCCAGGTCATCCCTTAGCCGTTCGAACTGCTCCTTGCTGATATCGCCGCTGGCATAGCGGCGACGGGCAATCTCAATCGCGTCCGGTCCCTGGGGCGAGGAACCAGTGCCCCGTTGGGAGGAACTGCGCACAATCCAGAGTACCAGCGCCGCCACTCCTGCAACAACGACGAGCCAGAACAGAATTCCGATTCCCATCATCCACGCGCCTCCAGGTCCGTTCATCATGCCATACCCATTATGCCACATCATTCGCCCCTCTCTTTACATTAGAACCTGCGCGGGCCGGAACGGTTCCTCGACAACGCTACCGGGCCTTTGACCAATCGGTCTTCCAGCGGTTCATCATCGCGATCTCGGCCTGCTGTGCGTCGACGATCGCCTGCGCCAGCGCCTTGATCTCCGGGTGCTCGGCCCTTGCCAGCGCTTCCCTTGCCATCACGATTGCGCCCTCGTGGTGCGGCACCATCATGTCTAAGTACATGTGGTCGTATTCCGCGCCTCTGAGCGTCAGCATGTGGCGCGAGTCCATGCCTCTCATTGACCCCGTCATCCCGGGCATGGCCATCATCGTCGGAGTCAGCGGCCTTCCCGCATACCACTGCCCGCGCCAGCCCTTCATCATCTCGACCTCGCGCGACTGGCTCTCGACGACCTTCCGTGCGAATTCCCTCAGCTCGGGCCGCATTGCGTTGATGTCGGCGGGCAGCGACATGTCGACGGCTGCCTGGTGGTGTGCCACCATCGCATCAATGAACTGCAGATCATATGGTACCGCCGGCTGCGTACTCGTCCCGCAGGCCAAGACCATCAACATTGCCGCCAGAAGCACAACGTCAATTCTGCTCGCTTCGCTAATCTTCAGTGTCAGACCGTTCTTCATCATGTTACTCCTTCAACGATTCTCGCTTCCTCTTCGGCAGGCAACAAGTCATCGGACGTCACCGTCGTCTCGACCGGAGCGACGATTTCGTCATGCCTCGCCGCAGGACAGGACCTGCCGGGTGTCGTGTCCCGACTTCCTCCCGAGGTAGGTGTGAACGGCCATCGCCGCCTTAGCTCCTTCACCCGAGGCAATAATGATCCTCTTGCCGAACGCGTCGGTCACGTCGCCCGCGGCGAAAATGCCCGGACGGGAGGTCGAGCAGTCAGGCCGTATTTGAATCTCGCCTCGCCGGTTCAGGTCAACCAGGCTTGCCACCAGCGCCGATGCCGGCCTGAACCCGATGGCGATGAACGCGCCGTCTACCGCGAGCTCAGTCTCTTCGGTCGTCCCGCGCTTCCGGATTCTGATGGCTTCGAGCTTGTTCGAGCCAGTGAAGGCGACCACCTCATGCTGCTCGAACCGCTCCAGCTTTCCGGACTGCAACACGCGCTCGACAACCGCCTGGTCACCCGTCAGGCTGCTATGGGACACCAGGTATGTCCTGCTGGCCAGGGGCTCCAGGTTCTCAACCAACTGCAGCGCCGAGTTGCCGCCGCCGATGACTGCCACGCGCCGTCCTTCCATGAAGGCGAAGTCGCCGGCGTGACCGTAGAAGACTCCCCGGCGCAGGAATTCCTGTTCCCCCGGAGTGCTGAGCCGCCTCGGGTTCATGCCGGTCGCGACGATCAACGCCTTCGCTTCATAGGCAATGCCGTCGGAGGTCGTCACTCGAAAGCCGTCCTGACAAGCTTCAACTGACCCGACCTCGACCATCCGGTGGTCGAGGTGGTGCGAGTGGATGAGCTGGTCGCGGAAACGTTCGATGAGTTCGGGACCGCTGATGAAGTCGTATCCCATGTAGTTCTCGATCTTCGTGCTGTCTACTGCCTGGCCGCCTAGGTCACGGGAGAGAATCAGCGCATCGTCACCCAGCGTCGCGGCGTAGACCGCCGCAGTCAGGCCGGCCGGGCCGGCGCCAACAATCAGCAGGTCATAAGCGAGACGTTTGCTGCCAGCAGCCTTTTCGGCCAGGAACTTGTGGCGGCAGCCTTCGGAGCAGAAGCGAAGGACAAGCCCTTCGACTTCTGCGGTGAAGGGGCAGTCTTCGGACACCGCCATCCCGCAGACCGGATCGATGGTCTTTGGAGTGATCACGGCCCTCTTCGGTTCCGCTTACGAGGCAGGTCACACATGCGCCGTATCCGTTCAAATTCGACGGGGCTCGGCATGCCACGGCACACGACTCTTTCGCCGATCAGCACGTTCGGCGACCGGGTCAGTTTGTGTTCGTCACGGAACTTCTCGTCCTCCTCGATGAACTTGACCTCGCAGGGCACGCTGTGTTCGTGGAAATACCTGGTCAGGACCTGCCGGTGCGGACAGGTCCTGGTGACTGCAACAGTGACTTCCTGCACGTCTACCTCCTAGACCTGTCGGTCACTCCCGAGCCTTAGCAGGCGGGCGTTGATGGCGACAATCACGGTGCTTACCGACATCAGCAATGCGCCCACCGCCGGGGTCAGAACCACGCCGGCCGAGTACAGCACGCCGGCGGCGAGCGGGATGGCGAAGACGTTGTAGCCGGTGGCCCAGACGAGGTTCTGCACCATCTTGCGGTACGTCGCACGGGCCAGACCGACGATTGCCGCGACATCAAGCGGGTTCGAACGCACGAGGATTACATCGGCGGTCTCAATCGCCACGTCGGTGCCCGCGCCGATGGCGATACCGACGTCGGCCTGGGCCAGTGCTGGCGCGTCGTTCACGCCGTCGCCGGTCATTGCCACCAC
>JAFGRF010000240.1 GCA_016935295.1 Caldifarciminota bacterium
CCTGGCTCCAGACCGTGCCGTTCATGGTTGCCGAGGACTGCTCGCTTTCATTCTGGCGCTGGTTCAGCGTGCCCAACTACGGTGTGGACGGCATCTATGTAGTCGTGGTCCGGGGAAGCGATGCCGACACCCTTGACTTCATCGGCACCGGTGGCGCGCTCAAAGACCCTCTCTGCGGAATCGAAAGCGACTGGTACGAGGAACGCTACGACCTCGGCTGGATTCCGGTCGGCGAAACCATCCAGGTCAAGATACCGTTCAAGAGCGACACTGATGGCGACGTCGGTGAAGGCTTCTACATCGACGACTTTGAGGTAACCGGTGGCGGCCAGTTTGCGACCCCGGTCCTGGAGGCCGTCTCCGAAATCGGTCCCCGCCTTAAGCTCGCTGCCCAGCCCACACCGTTCCGCCGCAGTGTCAGGGTCCGGCTCAACGGCGTAGTCGGGCCGAATGTCTCGGTTCGCATCTGCGATGCGACCGGCCGGATTGTAAAGTCTATCACGCTGCCGAGTCGCAACGGGCTTCTTGACCTTGTCTGGAACGGCACCGACGACCACGGTCGTCGCCTGCCGGCCGGCGCCTACTTCATCGACGCCCGGGCCGGCGCTCGCTGCGCCCGCACCAAGACCCTGATGAGCGACTGACCGACTAGCCCGCCCCGCGGTCCTCAGGCAACCGGCTTCGGCGGGAGCCTGACCTTCCAGCGGTTGTAGATTTCGGCAACCATCTGCGCGGCTTCGGAAACGAACTCGGGCACGGGCAGCTTTGGCGTCCACTTTTCGATGCTCGCCTGCCACTCCGGCGAGTCGGTTCCGTGCGCGTGCGCGACCGCGACCAACTCGTTAATCCACCTGAAGTAGTACTCTTGGCCGTGGTAGTGAGCTACCTTCATCTTATCGAGGCGCCCGCCAACCGCAGCGATGGCCAGCGAGTCGATGAGCGAAAGGACCTTGTTTGACTCGAACACGGGACTCGCCTCGTCCATCTCAAGCCGCGTTTCGGCTTTCTCGACCTTGGGAGCGTGGCCGTGCTTCTTGATTATCTCTTCCTCGGTAGGCTGCCAGTCAAGACTCCCCGAGAGCAGCAGCTCGCGATACGCCAGATTCGCGGCGTCGCGAAGCATGGCCACGACCCGGTTCGAGAATCCCTCCTGCTTCGCCTCGCGCTCGACCCGCTCAAGCGCGCTCGTCCGGCGGGACTCGCGCCGGTAGTACCGGGTGAGGATTCCGAAGAACCGTCGGCCGAAGCCGCACGCGTCCCTGCGCCGGCTCCGCGGCACTTCGTCCTTGAGCTTGAGCATCGCCTCGTAGAGCTTCTGCTCGAACACCTCATTCCAGTTCGCGTGAATGAACGACCAGACGATGCGGAAGACGCGCTGCCGGTCGGTCTCGGGCCTTTTCTTCGGACGGGTACGACCACCGTTTTGACCGGGATGGGTACAGGCACTGTTTTCCTCGGCGGAAAGCAGTGCCAGTCCCCTGGAAAGCAGTGGCAGTCCCCTCGCCTCGCGTGCGGCGACCATTCCCTTCTCCCACTTGAGCATCGCCCGCTGCTCTGCCTTGGGCAAAACCTTGAGCAACTCCGCGACCGCCGCGTCGCCCTTCTGCTTCAGCACCGGCGGCTGGGAGAGATAGGTGTCGAGCAGGTCGGCGACGTCACTCGACCTCGCCCCGCACGTCCGCAGGTAGTCCATCACGAAATTGAAAGTCGGAAAGGACATCCTGCCCCGTTCGAGCCGCGATAACTGGGCGTGCCCGCCCGGGGTCTGGCGGTCCATCATCACCGCCATGGCACGCAGCGACAGGCCCCGGCGCTCCCGCAACTGACGCAGCCTGGCCCTGAGTTCAGGTCCGAAAGTGAACGCGGTCTTCGAATGACGAGTCATAGCCTGGCCTCCTGTCTGTAGACCAATCAGTCTACAGGCTACTGCCCCCGCTTTCAAGCCTATCCGCAGAACAATCAGGATGTTAGGTGTTGTGTGGCTAACTCAGAGCCCCACCGGGGGAATAGCTGGGCAGATTGCTCTCCCGGTTGCTCCGGAGGTTGTCCCGTGAGTTGCTGTCCGGATTGCTCTCGGAGTAGCTTGCCCGGTTGCTCTACCGGTTGCCCTCCGAGTTGCTGTCCCCGTTGCTCTGTCCATTGCTCCACCGGTTGCTCGCCCGGTTGCTCGGACCATTGCGGCCTGAGTAGCTCCACGGGTTGCCGTCCCCTTTGCTCCCCGGATAGCTCTGCCAATTGCTCTCCGGATTGCTCGGAGAATCGCCTCCCGAGTTGCTCCGTCCATTGCTTGCCGGATTGTGGGTTCAGCAATGACCCCAGCCAGACGTTCAAATGCACTTCACAATGGCCCCACCCGCACCGGTTTGTTAGACTCATCCCGCCCGGCGCCGGTTTCCCGCCACGCCCCGAGTACTGACTACCTTGCGATGACGACCTTGGCGACGCCTTGCCCCTGGACATCCCGCACGAAGTACACGCCGGGTGGAAGGCGTGAGACGTCATTCTCGCCGGGGTGAAGGTCAAGGACCTTGCGGCCGTCGGTAGAGAGGAGTGAGGAGTTAGCAGTTAGCAGAGAGGACGGCAGAAACAGAACTCCGCGGATGACGGTAACCGGCGGCTTGAAGCTTGAGGCCTGCGGCTTGGGGCTTTCCGCGACCCCAACGTAGGTGCTCGGGATGAACTGGCAGATTACTGGATTGGGCGAGGCCGGGCCGTCGCCCATTACGAAGGACCCGGCGATGCTGTCCATCAGGTACAGCACGCACACGGTATCATCGGACGGACTTCCGACCATGCGGTCTATGATGCACGGGTACCGGTGCGAGAAGGTGTTACGCTCAGTCACCAGCAAGCCGGGTGCCCACGTCTGGCCGTTGCTAGCCGAGCCGGAGATCCACACCCCGGCACGGGGCAG
>JAFGRF010000241.1 GCA_016935295.1 Caldifarciminota bacterium
GCGTATCGAGGAGGTGTAAGCAGCATCAACGGCCTTGCGGTCGTCCGGGTGCACGCGGTCAAGAAACGCCTCGTAGGTTGCGCCGAACTCCTGCGGCTGCAGGCCGAAAATCCGGTATACCTCATCAGACCAGGTCAGCTTGTTCTTCGCCAGGTCGAGAGTCCAACTGCCGAGATGCGCCAATTGCTGCGCGCCCTTGAGTTGGTCCTCGCTCTCATGTAGCCGCCGCACTACCGGATTGGTTATCCCATAGAAAAGCAGCGAGCCGAGGAGGACCACAACCAGAGTGACCGCAATGCTGATGAGCCCGGCCCGCACAAACGGCGCCCGAAATTCGGCCAGGTCGATCTTGGCCACGACGCCGAGACCGAACGCACCTACCGGTTCGTACGCGGCCAGCACTGTGACCCCGCGGTAGTCCGGGCCGGTAACTGCGCCTGAGAGTCCCGACAGTGCCCGGCGCATAGGCTCGCCAAGGGTGCCTTTGAACGAAATCGACGAGGTATTGCCCCGTCCCGGATGCCGTTGGGTTAAGAGAAAAACGATGCTGTCGCCTTCACGGCGGGCCAGAGTGAATTCGCCCGTGCTACCGAAGCCTTCGAATCGCTCATTTGCGGCACGGACTTGGGCAAGTGTGGAGAGAAACGCGTCGCCGTGGTCAGACTCCGCCGGCAGCAGATGGCTGTACTGAGCTTCGTGCCTGGCCATCGCCTCGATTATCCGGGCCTGACTGCGTGCGACCTCTCTCAGCCCGGCCGTCTCCTGGACAAATGACGTACGATAGAGCAGGCCGATGACTACCGCCGCGACCACGAGCACCGCGACAGTGAAAATGGCGATGAGAAGCAGTATCCGGCGCATCAGCAATCCACGCTGACCGGCATTGCGCGCGGGTCTGTTGTCAGGGAGATTCTGGTCAAGGGGGTGTAGATACCGGAAGGCCCGGCTGTGGCCGCCGGAAAAAGGGCAGTCGCGCCTTTGTGTGCGCCCATGAGTGTTTTCGTCAGCACCTGCGACTCACTCGATTCAGGCTGACGTTCCTGTGACAGTGTACATCCGGCCTCGGCCTTGAGTCAAGTCAGCGAGTGTAACATCCGATGCAACAACCATGCCCAATGCGCTGCCTCAAAGCGGACGTGGCAGGATGTAACATGCGGCGATATGCAGGGCTCTTGTGTAACATGAGGCGTGACGCTGAGGTCGGCGTTCTCGTTGATTCACGGCTGCAGCCAATCGCGCGACTGAGGCGCGCGGCACGCCGGTGTCCGGTTCGAAACCCTGCGCATGCGACTCCGGCACGCCGGTTGCACACCGCGGGTCGGATGGAGTGGAAGAAACGAGTGGGAAGCTTAGCCGGGTGCGCAAGAAATAGAGCGCTGGCAGGCACTGATTGCCAGCAGGGCGGACGCAATCTATGTCCGTCAGGTGACCCGGTCTTGGCCGGAGGCTGCCGAAGTGGCTCCGCGCCAGTCATTTCGGCAGCTCCCGACCTCGGATTGACGAGAAGTCGGCCCCAAAGGGCAAGGAGGTGAAGATGCCCGGAGTTACAGGACGTAATCAGAGGCGGAGGTCGGTTCTCTCAGAGGACCGCTTCGCAGTTACGGCGAACCGAGCCAGACACTTGGCCGGAAGGCTCCCCGCCGCCTTGCGCGGCAGCATTACAGCCAGTCCGCATGGCCTACACGCCGACCCGGCCGATTCGAACGCACGCACCGCCGAGCGACACGACTGGCTGGTCCCCCTGGAGCAGTCATGAGCGTGAGCGTGCAGTCAAAGACGAAACGGAGCGAGACCGAGAACTGCCGTTGCTCGATTGCCTACCAGGCCTCATCCGGGATTCTCATAGTGGAATATCCACGCGACGGCGCCTATCTGTATCACAACGTGCCGGTTGGGGTCTTCGAGAGGCTCAAGCGCTCACCGGGCGTGCGGGCCTCGTTTGTGAGGGGCCGGCGTCATCGTTACTCGGTCGTCACGACGGCGTGACTCCAGCGAGGCGGCGTTGATACTCTGTGCGGAGCGCTTTGACCGAGATCCGACCGGCCGGTCGGCGCTGACTCCCCGTGATTCGCCATCCGAGTCCCTGTCCGGCGACCCGGAGCTTTTCCCCGCAGAAGACACGGCCGCGCGGCGGAGCAGCCCGCGCGCGTCCATCCCGCTGATACTGCTGACAGAACGTCACGGCCGGCGTTCAACCCGCCGGGCCCGGACGACACCTTTGCAAGGAGGGTATTGCGATGGCAAGAGACATCATGCGATGGGATCCGATTACAGAAGCCGAGAACCTGCACTCGGCGATGGACCGGCTGTTCGACCGGATGATCACGCGTACGAACCCGGCGCCGAGAACGTGGTCGCAGGCCGAGTGGACGCCGTTACTGGACGTCGAGGAGACAGACTCACAGGTAGTCGTGCGCGCCGAACTGCCGGGGATGAAGAAGGATGACATCAAGGTCTCCGGCACGAAAGACTCGCTGTGCATCAGCGGCGAGCGCTGCTTCGACGGAGAAGAGAAGAAGAAGAACTACAGCCGGGTCGAACGGGCATATGGCAAGTTCCAGCGCTGTCTGTCGCTCCCGAGCGACGTCGAGTGGGATAAGACCAAGGCCGTGTACCGAGACGGCGTGCTGGAGCTGACCCTGCCCAAGGCAGCTACAGCGCAGGTCCGCCAGATACCGATCCAGACCTGACCTTGTCGGCTGCGGCTGGCCGCGGCCCAATACTGCTTCCGAGGCCGTCTAACCGGGAGGCAGGCAAACAGCCTCCGCCTGCCTCCCGCCGTTTTGGCCAGGGCTGAGTAGGTGCGTTGCTACTCCGCCGGCCACTCCCGGTAGTCAGCCCCACATCTCGAAACTAGAATGGACGCGCTGGCCAACTGCAGGCGGGCGCATGCACGGGAAAAGAGAGAAGGAAGGCGCGGAGCCCTGTGAAGAGCTCCGCGCCTACTGGTTGCCCCTGTTCGCCACCTCTCCCTCTGTGGAATCCGGTTCTAGGAACGGGTCGTGAGACTGCACCGCGCGTGCCAGATCTCGTGAATGCTCAAGGTTGCGGCTTCGCTCGGGTAAGCGGCACAGAATATGCAGTGGCTGGAGCATGGATGGCCGCATGACTGCGGACGTCATTGACAGAACGTCTTCCACGCAGCTCGTGGGGAGGCCGGCCCTGCGCATCTGGCCGGCCTCCTGCCCGCTGGCAAAGACTGCGGAGGAGCCGGAGGCCAAGCTCGCTGCGAAGTCGCGGTCCCGCGACCAAGACAACGACCGGCAACGAAGCGCCGAGGGCCTGACACCGAGGTCACAGACCGGTGACCAGCCGGCTGTACGCGCTGCTGCAGCGCCCCATGGAACCTGCGTCCGGGCCGCTGGAGGAATGATGACGGTGCAGCCCGGGTTTGAACTCGCAAAGCGTGACGGCCACCACGAGGAGTACGATATCGCGAAGCTCGCTCGTTCACTTGCGTGCGCCGGCGTACCTTCATATATGCTTGCCGGTATCCTGGACGCGGTCGACCCGAGGCCGGGAATGGACACCAACTCACTCAGAGAGCGAATCGAGCGCGAGTTGGCGCTCCGGCAGCCGCTCGCAGCAGTGCGGTACACCACCACGCGCACTCTGACCGCTCGCGGCTCCCGACAGGCAGGCTACGGCTGGGCCTGCATCAACCCAGAGGATCTCACACGACTGAGTCTCAGACCCGGCGATACGACCTGGCTGAGCCATGAAGGAACGAAGGCACCGTTCAGTGTTCAATGCCTCGAGGACGTCGGGCGTGGACACGTCTGGCTCAACCGTCGGGAGATGGCCGCGATGGGAGTTGCAGACGGAGCCAGACTGAGGGCCGCGGGCGGCCACGGTGAAAGAGTGCTGCCGCCCGTTTGCCCATCGCAAGTCCGCGGAAGTACATGCGCAACCCGCCCTCGGCCGAAAGCCCGCCGGTCGCCAGCCGCCGCCCGGACGACTCGCGTGTCGTCCGCAGACGGCACGGCTGACTCGCCCCGGGATGACCGCGTGAGGTCAGGTGTCGACATCGACAACTCAGGCGTGCCCCCACGACCCCCTTTTCCTTCGTCGCCAGCCAAACGGAGCGATTCCCGGCCGGCGGCCATCCGACAAGAGCAAGGAGTATGAGATGACAAAACCGTGGCTGGCAGTAGCCGTGCTGGTCGCGTCCGCAGCAGTGTCCACGGCGGTGCAGGTCCCGGTGAGCATGATCGACAACGCGTTCATACCCGACACGGTCCGAATCAGCCCCGGAGACTCAGTAGCCTGGACCAACAACGGTGAGTTCACGCATACCTCGACCAGCGGGGTCAACGGCGTGTGGGACAGCCTGTGGGATTCGGGCAACATGGCGCATGGTGTGACCTTCGCCCGCGGGTTCGCAACCGAAGGGACATTCGACTACTTCTGTGCCCTTCACTGGCTGGGAGGGATGCAGGGCGTGGTTGTGGTCGGCATGAGCGGCTCGAGCGAGAAGCCGGGCAGCGTCGGCCGTGCTGTGGGCATTTCGAGTTCTCCCAACCCGTTCAGCTCCAGCACGACGATACGCCTGGCGCCAACCGGTTTCGCTCGGAAAGCCGTGAGGGTATTCGACGCATCGGGAAAGCTCGTGCGGACGCTCGCGACAAGAGACGGCGCTTTCGCAGTCTGGGACGGCACCGACGACCGTGGACATGAAACCGGGCCGGGCACGTACTTCTGCATATGCGGTTCACGGGCACTGGTACTCACCCGACTACCTGCGGCAGGCAACTGACCTGCTTGTCAGCCGACATCGGATGGTCGTAGGCGTTGGCACGGTGGTGGCGGACTCATGACAGAAGACAAGGGCGAGGTGGGCACTGAAAGCCCACCAAGGCAAGTTGAGCCTGTCTTTACGCGGAGGTGAGCGTCCCCGCACTCACAGGGCCCTCTCGACGGGGACGACCTGCAAAGCGGCGCACCAGCCCACTGGTGCGTCGTGGTGCTTCTCGCTTCTCGCGCCGGCCTCCATCTCGGTCAACTGCAACATCGTAGGTTACACTCCTTGGATCATACTGGACGTTTCGGCGTTCTGCTTGACTCCATGGCCGTGAAAGGCCGCGGGTGTGCCCTGCTTCGAACGCCGTTGGTGACGGCCAAGCCCACGCGCCGCTCTTGCCGAATCACAGTACATACCAGGCATGGCAGATCCAGCCTGTCTGCAGTAGAACAGACTTAGCTAACCAATTGTAATAAAAGAACATATGTCGTTTCTCTCGCTGCTGTCTGTTGCACTCGGCAGACCACCCAGGGGGTCACTCCCCCATTGACCCTCCAGGTGAGTCATCAGGCGACCACCATGGTTACCTCAGCAGTGACCCAACGAGTAACTCAACGGGTCGCTCGAACCTCGGTTTGGGGAGCGAACAGCAGGATGAATTGCCGGTTGAGCTACCTGATTACGTGACAATTGACCTGTAAGGTAGCTCAGCCGGTCGCTTCACCTGTGACTCTCCGGGTCACCAGACAAGTCAATCGTCAAGTAAACTGCAGAGTGAATAGCTGGTTTAGCTGGTGAGTGAATTGTGGAATCATCTTCTGAATCGACTCCGGACCGAATGACCTAGTGCCAGTGCGAGCTGATTCGTACGTACCACTCATGTGCTCGGTCTTGGGCATTCGCGCTGCAACAGAGATGCTCTCAGGCGCGGCGGCCTGAAAACGGTACCCGGGATCTGGCGCTGGAGATACCCTGATACACGGCCCGACACGCAATGTCCAGGTGTCACGCCGGGAGTTTAAGGAGGATCTAGCCCGCAGATTCGCCTCAAGACAAGTAGCTCTGCTGACCGCGAACCAGTGGCCACAATAGAGGGCGCGGTGCTCATTGAGAGCCCACGCCCACTGGTTACCCTGTCTTCTCCCGCTTGCCGTCGGAACCTGGGTCTGTTTCCTCAACTCTCGGTCACGCAGCATCTGTACCATCCTGCCTGCGCAGCCTGCAGCCGGTGGACGCGACGTACGCGCAGAGCCAAGCGTTGTTCGGCACGAAGCCTGCAGTGACCTTGTCGAGTTCATGATAGAAGCGTCGTTCGAGTTCGTGAAGCGCGACGGTCGGCGGGAACCGTATGACGAAGCGAAGCTCGCCCGGTCATTAACGCTGGCGGGCTTGGCTCCGTACATGCTCACCGGGATCTTGGACGCCGTCGACCCGAGGCCGGGAATGAACACCAACTCACTCAGAGAGCGGATCGAGTACGAGTTGGCGCTCCGGCAGCCGCGCGCTGCAAGACGGTACGCCACCACGCGCACTCTGACTGCCCGTGGCTCCCAACAGGCAGGCTACGGCTGGGTCTGCATCCACCCCGAGGATCTCACACGGCTGAATCTAAGGCCAGGCGATACGGTCTGGTTGGACCACGGCGGAACGACTGCACCGTTCAGCGTCCAGTATCTCGAGGACGTCGGGCGCGGACACGTCTGGCTCAACCCTCGGGAGATGACCGCGATGGAAGTGAACGATGGGAACAAACTCGCTGCCCCCAGCGCCGTCAATGGGGTCTACCCTCAACCCGAGGAGGTGCGGTTCGGTGGACGCGCAGGCGCAGACGGGACAGGCCTGAGGCCGGGCCGAACCGCGGTCAGCAGGTGCAGCCCGGAATCTCGCTCGGGCTATTCGGGCCGGTCACGAAGAAAACCCGTCGGCGCCGGCAGAGAGTAGTGAAGAGCTGGCATCCCCGCCAGCCAGGCGTAGAACATCGACACGGCTTCTCTGCCGGCGTCGGGAACTCCACTACCTTGGGGATATTCGAAAAGAAAGGCGGGTTTGAGATGACAGGAACCTGCGTACGGTGCGGCGGACGCCGCTCGATCACCATCAGTGATTGACGCGTGACCGGGCGACGGCAGGCATCGGACGGCTGACCCGGTCCTAGACCGTCAACTTCACACCCAGCTTGCGCAGGCCGCGTCGGCCTGAAGGCGTGATGTGGAACTCGCGGCCCGACCGCTCAAGCCAGCCCTGTTCGACCAGCGCCGCGGCCAGCAACGATCCCAGGTGCGAACCGATGTGGGCGTAGAACATGCCGGCGTGACGCTCCACGCAGGCGTTGACCTGCTTGCGCCCGGCCGCATCCAGCTCGTCAGCCGGAACGCCCAGCGCAACCAGCTCCCGACGCCCCTTCGGCGTCACCTTGAGCTCACCGCAGTCAGAACTGATCCACGCCTTGCGGACCAAGGCATCATACAGACTCTCCCCGAGCGCGCCACCGATATGGTCATAGCAGACTGCTGCCAGCTTCCGAGGACCAACTTTGCTCATAGTGCCAGTCCTTTCGCGATTTCGATTGCCCTGTTTGCGACTCCGGCCGGGTCAGAACCCACAAGGAAGAAGAGCGGTTCCTTGCCCCAGCCCCTTGATTCGTAAAAGACCGGCGGCACCTTGCCGCAGGCCGCTAAAAGATGCTCCACTTTCCACGGAATCGAGCTCTTGTCCCTGCCAATCAGCTCCTTGGGCTCTGCCGACCGATCGATGCTGCCGAACGCCAGGCCCTTGGCCTTGCAGTAGCCCCGCACGCACTTGGATATCCGCTCGTTCCACCGGAAGTTGAGCCCGGCTCGAATCGACGGGTCGTGACGACGCGCCTCAGTCACGAGCCGTGCCATGTGGTCTGAAGCCCCCGCACGAATCGGCCCGGACGCCTTCGGCATGCCGGAGACGACGGTGATGCGGCCGTCGATGCCGAGAACCTGGTCGGGACGCTCAGCACCCTCCGGCACGTAGACTAGATTTACGCGGACCTCGGGCACGAGCTTGACGAACTCCCGACACTCCTCGAGCAGAGCCACCGCAGCCGCGAGTTTGTTCACCTCGCTCATCCTGGGCCGCGCAGGCCGGTGTAGGGCGGTGCGGAACCTCCTGCCGCGGTCTTTGACGGCCGGTGCGTCCGTCTTCACTTCCCTTTGAGTGACTCGAAGTACGCTGCCCAGAACGGGTCCACCACCGGGTGTGCGAGCTTCTTCTCTCTTCCGCCTTCGACCAGCACCATGCCCCGGCGGGTCACCTCGCCGATGGCAGAGCACCGGATGTTCCGGCGCCGCAGCGCGGTGAGCACCGCCTCGGCCCTCTTCGGCCGGCAGGTCAGGATGAGCGTTCCCTCGCTGATGGACTTGTACGGGTCGATTCCGTAAAGGTCGCAGATTTCCCTCACGCAGGCCATCATTGGTATCGCCTCTTTTGTGACCCGCATCCCGAACCCGCCCGCCTGGGCCATTTCGTACAGACCGCCCCAGAGCCCACACTCGGTTGCGTCGTGCATCGCGGTCACGCCCTTGTCGCGCACGCCGACGCTGACCGCGGCCAGCGCGTCCTCGACCACCGTCATCTTCCAGAAGAGCTTCTCGGCCCTGCGCGCGAATTCGGCCCCGTACTTCTTCTCCAGCCGGTCCGGGAACATGGCGGCAAAGATGCCGGATGCCTCAATCGCCGGGCCCTTGGTGACGATGATGCTGTCGCCCGGCCGCACGAACCCCGGTGCGACATAGTCGGATAGCCCGCCCTCGGCTATCACCGTAGCCCCTCCGACCATCGGATAGCCGCAGTTGCCGTATCGCGCGGTATGGCCGGTGACAACGGCTACACCGTACCGCCGGCACTCGCTGTGAATCGTCTTCCAGACGACTTCCAACTGGTCCTCGGTGATCTTCATCGGCAGATTGAAATCGATGGCAAGGTAGCGCGGCGGCAGCCCACTCGTGACGACGTCCGAAAGCAGGATGTGGATGGCGAACCAGGCGGCCCGCTTCCAGCCGTACTCCGGTACGATAAAGACCGGGTCGGTGGTCAGGGCCAGCGCGCGATTGCCGACGCGAATGATGCCGGTATCCACGCCGTGCATCGGGCCGACGAGTACGTTGCGGTTCTTGGCGCCGAGCCGAGGGTAGATCAGCTCTTCAAAAACCTGCTGGGAGATCTTGCCGATCTCGGGAAGCTTCTCTCTCACCGGCTAATTCTACGCCTGAAAACGTCTTTGGTCAAACCCGGCCAGCCGACCTCGGACAGCCCACAGCTCACAAACCAGAGACCAGAATTCGGAGTTTCGGTCCAGACTCCAGCCGGCACCTCTGCGTTCCGGCATCTGGCTTCTGACTTCGGTCGGCCTCCACAATCGGTGCCTTTGTGGTATGATGTCCGCGTGCTTCGGAGTCTGGCCTCAGCGGCCCCTGTCAGACAGTGCATCCGCGCCAACCGCCGCGTCTGCGCGGCCATCGAGCGTCGCCTGCCCCAGCGCCAGCTCGACATCTCCCTTCTCTACGAACGCACGGTGGGCAAGAAGATGCGGGACCTGCCGGCCGGCTCCATCATTGTGGATGCTGGCGGCGGACGGCTCTGCCCCTATGCCGAATACAAGCCGGCTGGTTTGCGCATCATCGCGGTTGACTCAACCGACGAAGACCTGCGCCGCAACATCGAGGCCGACGAGTGGCGCGTGGCCGACATCACGTCACATCTCCCCTTCGCGAGCGGAGAAGTCGCCATCGTCACCTCCAAGCACGTGCTGGAGCACCTGCCCGACACCGGTCGGTTCACGGCAGAAGCCCGCCGCGTGCTCAAACCCGACGGCTGGTTCATCAACCTCTTCCCCGGCCGCAACTCGGCATTCGCGGTCCTGAGCCGCCTCCTGCCTGACCGGCTCAAACAGCGACTCGTCCACAACCTGCATCCGGAGACAGCCGGCACTCACCGCTTTCACACCTGGTACGACCGCTGCTACTCATCGGCATTCCGCCGGCTGCTCGAGGACCACGGCTTTGTGGTCGAGCAGGAAGTCGTGAGCTACTACCAGTCACACTACTTCGGCTTCTTCGTGCCCCTCTACCTGCTGAGTGTCCTCTGGGAGTTCATCCTGATGGCGTTCCGCGCCCGCGACTCTGCCGCCACTATCCTCATCGTCGCCCGCCGCCGATAGAAGAAAGTCAGGCAGCATACGGGCAGTCACATCCTCGCGACTGCCCACGTGAGCTATTGCGCCAGGTACTTCTGCGGGTCCCGGACGAAGTTGTCTTTGCAGGCCGTGCTGCAGAAGTAGTAGATCTTACCCTGGTAGACGGAGCTGCCGGCCGCGCCCTGTTTGGTCACGGTCATCCCGCATACCGGGTCAACCAGCTTCTCTTGGGTCTGTGCCAATGCCATCACTCCTTCGGCTAGGCTCTCTTCGGTGACTTTGGTCTCGGTCCTGATGACCTTGCCCGCCGCGTTCACGAACGCGACAGACGGAATCGTATCAACACTCAGCCAGGCCATCGCCTTCCGGTCCGGGTCGGACAGCACGGGGTAGCCGAGCTTCCAGCCACGGGCAGCAGTCTTGGCCGCTTTCATGCCGGCATTGATGACGCCGACGTATTTCGCCGTCTGGTTGGGCGAGTCAAACGCCTCTTGGACGGTCGTCGCGGCCGCCTTCGATGCATTGTCGGTGCCGACCACGAGCAGCACCAGCGGATGCTTGCCGACCAGCCTGCCGACGTCGAACGTATCGCCGTTCACCGCCACGAGCTTCAGGCTCGCCGTCTGGCTGGAGCCGCAGCCCGACGAGCTCGGGCAGCCGCCGCACTGGGCAAGTGCGGGCCCTGCGGCCATTGTCAGTGCTATACCAATCGCGAGAATCAGTTTCATACACTCTTTTCTACTTCAGTTCGAGCCCGTATCCTACCACAGAAGGCTGGCCGGACTCAAGGACGACTTTCCCCATCGCGCGCACGTTTTTTCCGACGGCCTGTGGTATGAAGACGTTGGTCGGGTGCATGTTGACGTAGACCTGGCCGGTCGAATCCTGCGCCCATAGCCAGC
>JAFGRF010000242.1 GCA_016935295.1 Caldifarciminota bacterium
ACAGGCGTAGGAACAAGCCCGTACGTCGTCACCCATTCGGTGTTCATCAGTGTTGATCTGTGGTTACTTCAATATCGGATTCAGGGCCCGCCTGCCTGCTTGACCTCGCGCACTCGAAGAGCTATCATCGCTCGTGACAAGAGCGAGACCAGCCGAACGCTCAAGGAGGTACCCGTGTGGACCATCAAAGTGAGCCGCAGGTTCAGCGCCGCGCACCAGATACACGGCATGAACGGCAAGTGCGAGGGCGTCCACGGCCACAACTATCGCGTTGACGTGGAAATCAGCGCCAAGAAACTGAAGAAGCCGGGGATGATTGCCGACTTCACCGACGTCGGCAAGAAGCTCGAGAGCATTCTGCCCGACCACAAGATGCTGAACGAGGTTTATGAATCGAATCCGACGTCAGAGAATCTGGCCCGCCAGTTCTACGACGAGATGCAACAGTTCTACCCGGTCACCCGCGTGACCGTGTGGGAAACTGACGAATCCTGCGCCGAGTACTCGGCCGACTAGTCCAGAACCAGAAGACGACGAGGGACGCTGGACTCCGGAGCCAATCTCACAAAGTAGGTTCCAGGCCTTAGGCCAGGCCCGCTGGACCGAACCAGCCGACCTGAGCCGTCATAGACATCAGCCTCTGCAATCCACGATGGCAGGCGGGAACCGGCCCGAACCATGTAGGTCCTTCCGTCCACGGCAGACGACGTGGTCCCGGCGACCTGCGGCGCGCGACTCGCGGCGTAGGCCGCGGCAAGGTCTACGGCCCGCTTCGAGTTGACGAACCCGTAGCCATACCTGATATCCCGTCCGGCAACGCCCATGTCAATCGCCGAACCGTCCAGAATGGCCCTGACCTCAGTGGCGCTCAGCCCCCAGTTACTGGCGATGAGAAGTGCGGCCACACCGGCAATCTGCGGTGAGGCCATGGAAGTGCCTTGTGAGATAACATAGACGCCATCCGGCGCACAAGACACAATTGACGTTCCCGGCGCGACCAATTCCTGCTCAGGCCCGTAGTTCGAGAACGATGCGAGCTGCGAAGCCTCCGACGTTGCGCCGACCGCGATGCACTGGTCCAGCGCGGCAGGAAACCCGATAGCCTGATGGCCTTCGTTGCCCGACGCGACGACTATGACCACACCCCTCTGCGCCGCGTAGTCGCAGGCCTGCTCCAGTGGCGTCGAGTTGTAGGGAGAAGTCAGGCTCATGTTGACAATCCTGGCGCCGTGGTCGGCAGCCCACCTGACGCCGGATGCCACCACGTCAGTGGTGCCGGAGCCTGAGTCGTTCAGCACCCGCACGGCCAGCAACTGCACCAGTGACCATCCGGCGATTCCCGCGTTGTTGTTCCGGGTGGCGCCGATGATGCCTGCTACGTGCGTGCCGTGGAATGCCTCGTCTTCGTTGTAGTTGTCCGGCCGCGGATCGTTGTCATTACCGATGAAGTCGTACCCAAGCTCGCCGGGCTTGAAACCGGCAGCCAGGTCCGGGTGTTGATAGTCACAGCCGTTGTCCACGACCGCGACCTTGACGTCCATTGAGCCGCCAACCACGTCCCACGCCCGGTCCGCGTACATGACCCATTTGTCCCACTGGTAGGGTATGAAGTAGGGGTCGTTCGGCAACGCGGCGGCCGTAACCCTGATGGCCGGCTCGAAATAGCGGATGGCAGCGGTCCGCGACGCCGACCGGGCCAACTCGCCCTGCTGCGAAGCGCAACCCTGCGGGAATTCCCCAACAAGGAAACCACACGCCTCGTCGACCCGCACAATGTTTCCGCCCTGCTCTCCGATCCATGAACTGACGGCATCAAAGGCACCCGGCTTGAACCCGACGGCGAACCTGCCAGGAACCCGGGCCTCGATCGGGCTGTCCCACGCCGACGGCTGACCGGAGACCGAAGACTGAAGACGGACGGATTCTGTCGAGAGCATCTGCTGTACGGCCGCAAGCTCGGCCTGACCGACCGGAACGAGCTCGGGCCGGGGCAGTAGCGCAACTACGAAGAGTATCCAAGTCATGGTCATCTACTCCAATACCAGTCTCACCCAGCACTTGACCGTTGCTGGGTTGTCGTTGACGAACAGAAGGTACTGCTTGCCGGCAGCCGCAGCGGCCTGACTCACGCTCGCCTGCGCGAAGCTGTTCGCCTCAAATACGACGTCGTATGGCTCTGAGTTCAGGAACTTCCGATGGTTGACGCTGTCCAGCCAGGCGAACCTGGTGAGTGTGCCGCCGGACACAACCTGCAGGTCGCCCGTCAGCGTATCGCCTGTCGCGGCGCGGAAGTACAACCAGCGGGCAACACCGGGTGTAACCTCCAGCTCGCCGTGGTACACGCTCGTCGGACCGATGGCACCAATGACTACGACAACCGTGTCGCTGTAGCCCTGGTTCTCGGCGACATCATAGGCGATGCAACTCAGCGAGTGCCAAGTCCCCTCGGACTGAGACGTTGCGTCCCAGCTCGCCGAGTACGGGGCCGAGCTGTCTATGCCGACCAGTGCGCCGTCGGCGTAGAACTCCACTCGATCGACTCCCACGCTGTCGTAGGCGGTCGCGGCTGTCGTAACCGTGCCGGTGACCGAGGACGAATCGACCGGGCTGGTGATCTGGCAGGTCGGAGGCACGGTGTCCGGTTCCAACAGCCAATCGCAACCCGCGAGCGCAGCCGCTGCCACTGCGGCCAGTACAACAGCCGCGAACGGCCGCGCCCACACATCTGCATTCTGCATTCTGACTTCTGAATTCTGAATTCGCCTGGCCCTAGAGTTCATGCTCTTCTCCAATCTTCGGAATCACTACCTCGCGCACGCCCAGCGCCTTCAAGGGTTCGACCAGCGCTTCGGCAGCGTCGAGTTCCGAGTGGACAACAAAGACCTTTTTCAACCGCGGCAGATTCATGGCGCTCACGTACTGCAGCAGCCCGTCGCGGTCCGCGTGCGCGCTGAACTCGTCCATCACTTCGACTTCAGCCCGCAGCGGGTGCTCTTCACCGTAGACCCGCACCACCGGCTGGCGCTCGGCAATCCTGCGGCCGAGCGTGTTCTCGGCCTGGAATGACACTATCAGCACGAGGTTCTTGGGATCTTCGACCGAGTGCTTGAGATGGTGCAGGACCCGCCCGGCCTCGCACATCCCCGAAGCCGAAATGATCACGCAGGGCTCCTTGCTCAGATTGAGCGCCTTGGATTCCTCGACGGTCTCCACGTAGCGGAGCCCGGGGAAGTCAAACAAGTGGTTGTGGCCGTTGAGCATCTGGACGGCTTCCTCATCATAGTACTGCGGATAGTTGCGATAGACCTCGGTCACCCGGCTGGCAAGCGGCGAGTCAACGTAGACCGGCACGTCCGGAATCTTGTCGTTCTGGCGCAGCCGGTTCAGGGTGTAGATAATCTCCTGGGAACGCTCGACCGCGAACGCCGGTATGACTATCCTGCCGCCACGCGAGTGGACGCGCTTCACAATCCCGGCCAGGCGGTCACCAACGTCGCGGTAGTCACCGTGCTGACGGTTCCCGTAGGTACCCTCCATGATCAGGCAGTCGGCCTCGACGACCTGCACCGGGTCGTTGATAATCGGCATCTTCCTCCGACCAAGATCACCGGTGAACAGCACGCGCTTGCCCTCAACTTCGATGTCCACCAGCGCCGACCCGAGGATGTGTCCGGCGTCGTGTAGCACGACCTTGTACGGACCGAGCTTCCGGGACTTCGCATACCGTATCCCCTCGATGTACTTGAGCGACTCCTCGGCATCCTTGACCGTGTACACCGGTTCCTTGGGCGGCTCACCCTTCTCCCGCAGCTTCTTGTTCAGGTAGCGGATATCCGATTCCTGGATATTGGCCGAGTCTTCGACCAGCAAGCGGGAGAGCGCCGCGGTTCCCTGTGTCATCAGAATCGGCCCGCGGAAACCGTACTTCACGAGGTTGGGGATGTTGCCGACGTGATCGATGTGAGCGTGGCTGACGACGCACCAGTTGATCTCGCGCGCCTTGAACGGGAAGCTCCGGTTGGTGTGCTCGGCCTCGGCGCGGTGTCCCTGAAACAGCCCGCACTCGACGAGCAGCCGCTGTTTGCCGGACGTGAAAAGGTGCTTGGAGCCGGTCACGGTGCGCGTGCCGCCGCAGAACCTTATCTTCACGACACGCCCGCCCTTCCTGCGCTGCTGGCCTGTCCTGTGTTCTTTGGCCGCATGCCCTTCGACTTCTGGAACCCGACCTCCTCACCCTCGCTTCGCTCTCCCTCTCCTCCAGGAGGAGAGGGTTGGGGTGAGGGGCTTTTCTGCCTTCTGACTCCGCCAGTCTGGACCAGCGCCCTCACTGCCTTCAGATTCCTCAGGTCATCGGCAGCCGAGTCCCGTGGCGTCTCCATGACGGCCGGCAGATTGCGCAGCAGAGGATGATGCACTATCTCTCCTATCCCCTCCTTCCCGATCTTGCCCTCGCCGATGTGCCAGTGACGGTCCACACGCGACCCGAAGTCGGACTTGGAGTCGTTCAGGTGCAACAGGTGCAACCGGCTCAAGCCTACGAGCCGGTCGAACTCACGCAGCGTCGCATCCAGACCGGCCTTGGTCCGGAACTCGTATCCGGCCGCGAACGCGTGGGCCGTATCGAGGACAACGCCGACCCGGTCGCGCTGCTTCACCCCGGCGATGACGGCAGCGACCTGTTCGAAGCGATACCCCACCTCCGAGCCCATGCCCGCGGTGTTCTCGAACAGGAGCATCACGCTCTCCGGCGTACCGGCGAGCACCGCGTCGACGTTCTTCACGGTCCGGGAGATGGCCGTCGCTTCCTTCGCGCCCAGCGCCTTGCCCATGTGGAGAATCAGAAAACCCACGCCCAGCGCGGCACAGCGCTCCGCCTGCTTGACCAGTGCCTTGACTGAGCGCTTCCCGCTGGCTCCGGCTGCCGCCACGTTGGGCAGGTAGGGCGCGTGAACGAATATCGGCGAAATCTCTGAGTTCTTCATGTCTGCCCGAAACCGGGCAACATCTTCGGCATCGAGTTCGGCAACTGCCCAGCCGCGTGGGTTCGAGGAGAACATCTGCATTGTCTCACACTGGACTTCCCGGGCTCGCTCGAGGACCTTGCTGAACCCGCCGGCCATTGATACGTGGAAGCCGAATCTCACAGCTCGTTAAATACTAGACCAATGTGAAGGAATGTCAAAAGCGGCAACCCGCTTCACCCGGCCGGCTGTGTCTTGACTGCACGATACGGTGCTCTACAATCCGGCTGTGAGGCGAATCTCGGTCGACCGCTTTCTACTGCCGGCACTCTCCGGCGTCCTTCCGTTCATGCTCTACCTCGCAACAGCGTGCCGCGACATCTTCTGGGTCGATTCGACCGAGCTGATGCTGGTCGGTCAGGCTCTTGCGGTCAGCCATCCTCCCGGCTACCCGCTGCTCACGCTCATCATCCGGCTCTTCAGCCTGGTCCCGACTCTCGCTTTGCCGTTCCAACTGAACCTCGTCGCGACTCTGGGTGCGGCGGGCTCGTGCGTCATGACCTACTTCATCGTGAAACAACTCACCCGCGACGGCTTGGCAGCTCTTTTCTCCGCCTTGCTCTGGGGCACCAGCTTCGAACTCTGGCAGCAGGCAACAGCGCTCGAGGTCTACTCCTTCCAGGCACTCATCGTATCCGTGCTGCTCTATGCCGTCCTCCACTGGAGCCGGACTTCGGAACCCAGGTGGCTGGCCCTGGCTTTCCTCGCTTTCGGCCTGGGTCTGGCCAATCACCCTCCCATCGTGCTCTGGATTCCGAGTCTGCTCGTTCTGCTCCTGTCGACGCCGGCAAAGCCCGGAGCGCGCCTACTCGGGTTCGGGCTTCTGCTGACGGCCCTTGCTGTCTGCCTCTACATCTATGTCCCGTTGCGTGCGGGCACGCCTGGAGCAGCCTCCTGGGGCAGGGTGAACGGCCTGTCTGAGTTGCTGCAGTACGTAACCGGACGCGCCTACCACTACCGGCTGCTCGCAGGCGGCAGCCAATACGCCGGAGCACAGGTCTCGGGTCTGCCTGCGCTCTTCGGCAGACAGTTCCTCGCTGCCTGGCTGCTGGCAGTGCTGGGCGTGCCAACGCTCTGGCGCCGGAGCCGAACCCTGTTGTTCTCTCTGTTGCTGGCCGCTGCCGTTGTGACCGTTGCTGCAGTCGAATACAACATACCGGACAAGGAAGGCTATCTGCTTCCCGCATACTTCGCTCTGCTGGTGCTCATCGGGTGCGGGTACGCTCCGCTGCTCAGGACCCGGTCGAGAATCGCAGTGGCGGCCATCGGCGCCCTGCTGGTCGCGATTCAGGTTGTGGCGTTCCTGCCCATCCAGAACCGCAGCCGGCTTCACGGACTGGCCGACCTGTCAGACGCGGTCATTGCGGACCTGCCACCGAACTCCGCAATCTTCACCGACGACTACAGCCTGTATCAGGGCCTGCGCTGGCTTCAGTCGGACGGCAAGCGGCTGGACGTGCTGGTCGTCAGCCAGTATCATCTCGCGATTCCCGGCTACCTTGACCAATTGCGCCGAAGCCAGCCCTTGCCGGAAACGGCACTCGACGCGGCCAGCGAATTGTGGCAGAAGGCGTCGCGGGCCAACGACGCGGCATTCGGCGAGCAGGCGAAGTCGACATCAAAACGGGTCATGTCTCTCCTGGTACGGGACTGGCTGCCTTCGCGCCGCCTCTTCTGGTTCCCTGCCGACTTCTCTGGCTGGCCGCAGGAGTGGGAGGGCCTGGGCCTGACCATGCGCGGACTCTGTTACGAGATCGGAGCCGAGGACACCTCACCCGACCTCGACTCCCCGCTGCTGCCGCCGAGCCGGTACCGCTCAACGCTATACCGCGACCTTGAAACCCAGGATTTGTGTCGCCGGCTCGCGGCCACTGCCAGCCGTCGGGGCATCCTCCAGTTGGCGGCCGACAACAGCGCCGAGGCAATCCGCGACTTCGACCTCGCGCTCCAGTACTTCCCGGACTACCCGCAGGCGATAGAGAACAAAGGGTTGGTGTTCTTCTTCTCGGACCAGCCGGACAGCGCCCGGCTCTATCTCAACCGGTTTCTCGAACTGGAACCGACCTCAGCGGAACTGCCCAAGGTCAGGGAAATCCTCGCCCGTCTGGGTAGCTGACCGGCGGCTACCCGTCTGTGGTCTGGCCTTCGGTTTCCGGAACGCGGCGACGACCGTGTATATGAAGCTGGCAGCAATGAGAACGATGAGCCCAATACCCACCCAGCGGAACTGCCGGCCGAGCACGGACAGAAACGTGACAACCGTCGCCGCCATCAACACCCCGACGACGATGGCCGACAGCGACCTCCAGTAGGACAGACCGAGCACCTCGGCGGCGACCGCTCCGGTCCATGCTCCGGTGCCTGGTATGGGGATGCCCACGAAGCTCGCAAGCCCCCAGAATTCGTATCTCTGTATGGTCGCGCTCTTGCTCCGCGCCCGGGCAAAGAGCCACTCAAAGAACCGGCGGAACAGACTGATGCGGCTGAGCCAGGCGACGATCTTCTCCAGCAGGAAGAGCACAAGCAGAATCGGGGCAATGTTGCCCAACAGGGACCAGAGCACTGCCTGCCACCAGGGCATGTCGAACACGAGAATGCCAACCGGTACCGCTCCGCGCAACTCGACGATCGGCAGTGTGGCGATGATGACCACCACGAGTTCGGGACTCAGCCCCCGCGCCCTCAGCCAGTCCGCAGCCGCCTGCCCGGTCCCAGCCTGTGCCGCGCCCGCCAACGCGGCAAGCATGAGAAGACCCACAATCACCTTGGCCGAAGCACTCACCCGGCAGGTTCCTTCCATCCGATTCCGACCTCTACACTCTAGCTTCTCGCTTCTAGCTTCTGACTTCGTCCATCTTCTCACAGTAGCCCTCTTCTTCTCCGCAGCAGCCACTCGGCTCCTGCCAGCAAGGCAATCAACACGTAGGCCCAGACCGCCCGCCGCGGGTCAAATGTGAACCGGCGCTGATAGGTGCCAAGCAGAATCTGGCTTCCATCGCGGGGCAGACTGTCAACAGAATAGAACCTCCCGCCACCGGCCTCGGCAATCGCTCTGAGCAGTCCCTCATTGAGGCCGGTATTGGCCAGTTCGACCGGCTGGTCGGCAACAGCGAATTCAGTGGTTGCCTTGCCCACGAAAAAGGGGACTGTACCGCGCGTTGCTCGTTCCGACGGTGGCGAAGCCACACGCTCCGAGGGACTGTCCCCTTTTTCGACCGTCGCAACCGCATGGTAGCGACCCGGCGCAAGGGCCTCAACAGTCGCCTCGTATGCTCCGCTTCCCGTCTCTGTCATCGGTACGAAAAGCGGCTTCGTGCCCCGACCGCGCGCTGCCTCCTCACCCTCGCTTCGCTCTCCCTCTCCTCCCGGAGGAGAGGGCTGGGGTGAGGAGCTATCAGCCCGGACTGCGACCACGACACTCAATCCCGTCCATGGTCTTCCGTCAGCGGCGACCGCTTTGAGAACCAGACGAACCGGCTGGCCCCGATACAAATCCTTGTCGGCCAGTTCGAGCCAGAACGGACTCGTATCGCGCTCTGCCAGGTACCGGACCACGCCGGTCAGGAAAGCCGAAAGCGGCGTGCCCTGCTCCGGCTTCTCCTCTGGCCCGAATCCCCAACGCCACAGCGGATAGGCGGCGACATAGACCAACTTGCCCTTGCCTGCCTTGCCCGCAATCATCAGCGGCGCGCTGTTCTCCTGCGACACCAGCCAGATGCCGGGGCGATTGGCGGTTTCCAGCTGCTTGAGCCCGGCAAAGGGCCGGACGCTGCTCAGGTCAACTACATCACTGCCGACTTGCCCCTGGGAGCTTGATGCTACCCACCAAGGCAGAAGCCTGCCCTCGGCAGCCAACTCAGGAGTGAAGGAACCCATCTGCGCCCGGCCAACGCTTCCGTTGAGGAGCTCTCCGATGCTCTTCCCCGGCTGAAATTCGGGACCGGCCAATACCAGCACGCCTGCGCCGCCACGCACCCGGTTGGCGATGGACTGCCACACTTCCGGACTGCCCGTCTCGACCACGTCATCAAGGATGTACACGTCTGGAAAACGGGGACTGTACCGCGCGGAGTCCGACGCACGCGCTCCGGGGGACTGTCCCCCGTTTTCCAGATTGCCCGTCACCGCCACGTCCTGACTGACTTCAATCCTCTCGTCGCTCGCGAGCGCCCTCAGTATTATACGTGTATTCGGCCCCGGCCGATTCGTAACGTATGTCACGCGTACGCGGCCGGGTCTCACGTCGACCGTGACAGCACGCACGTTGTCGGCGTAGTCGCTCTCCCCTGTCATGCTGTCCACCCGCGCCTCGATGACCTGCCTGCCGGGCTTGTCGAAGACCAGACGGAAAGGCACGTCCTGCTCAGCAATCGCCTGCCCGAACGCAACCTCCCTGGTCTCTCCGCGCAACCTGACCCGCGCCTTTTCTCCGGTGAACCCGGCCGCCTTCACGCGAACCTGCACTTCCACCGTATCGCCCGAGTACACGACCGCGGGCAACAGCACCTGCTCGATGCCTGCATTCCGCTTCGCGGCGCCGCCGAATCCGACCGTGTACACGGGCACGCCGATGTCACGCGCCGCGGACACCGGGTCAACATCACCGTTGTCCTGCCCGTCGCTCAAGAGCACGAACGCGCCCGGCCGCGTCTTTCCCACCGCTTTAAGCGCAGC
>JAFGRF010000002.1 GCA_016935295.1 Caldifarciminota bacterium
AGGAAGAGCGCCGGGGCGGGAAGGAGGAGGCCGGCGGGCTCGTGCCCGCCGGCCCTGGTGTATCCGGGCAGCGGTCTGGTACGCCCGCAGTCCGACACTCTGCCAAGCGCAGGCGCGAATTGACCGCCGCAGACGACCCACTACAATTGTCGCAGAGCTGAAGCGACACCCAGGCGTTGCCGGCGTGTCTCCAGCGAAGCGTCTTTGAAAGAGGAGGTAGCGTGAAGCCTTTGTTCTTGCTTGCGCTGCTGGTCCCGGCCATGGTGCTGGGAGCCCAGCGCGTGATGGTAGTCGAGGAGCTGACCCGGGCCCAGGGCTGACCGTACTGCCCAGGCGCGGCCCGTGGGGTCTGTGAACTTTCGTCAGCGGCATTCGATTCAGTAGTGTGCATCGCCTATCATTCCGGCGATGCCTACCAGAATACTCAGGCCGCGTCCCGTTTTTCGTACTACGGCGTGGGCGGCACGCCGTACGTCCACCTCGACGGTGACTCCCAGATAGTCGGCGGGTTGCCCAACGGCACGATGTACCCGGTCTACCGCCAGTACTTCGACACCCGCAAGTCTGTGCCGAGTCCGCTCCGGATCGAGCTGACGTGCATGTATGATTCGACGTCACGGCAGGGCGACCTCGGCATCAAGGTCGTGAACGAAACCGGAACCGCGTTGAGCGGCCAGTTGCAGGTCGCACTCTGCGAAAGCCACATTTACTACGTCTGGGGCGGGCTCGACAGCCTGCACCACGTGGAGCGCAACATGCTGCCCGACGCAGGCGGCGAGGCGGTGACGGTCCCGGCCGACGATTCGATTACGAAAACCCGCAGCTTCACCGTGGATGCGGCGTGGGTAGCGCGAAACTGCTACCTGGCCGTGTTCGTGCAGGACAATTCGAGCAAGACCATCTACCAGGGCGCGAGCATCGGCGTGTACCAGGTGCCGGCGCTGGAGTACCGTGGCTACCAGACCGCTTATGCCGAACCCGGTGCGGACGTCAACCTGACCGTCGGGCTCGTGAACCGCGGTACGGGCGCGGCGGATTCGGTGAGCGCGGCGCTCTCGACGACGGACCCGGACATCGACGTGACGACGCCGAACGCGGAGTTCGGGACGGTCGCGCTCGGTCAGGATGTCTACTCGCTGACGCCGTTCGTCATCCACGTGGACAGCACGCACGCGAATAACAGCCTGGTGACGATGGAACTCGCGGTATCGGGGGCGAACGGCTACTCCACCAGTGTCAGCTTCCCCTTGCTCGTCACGACCAACCACGGTTTCTCGGATGATATGGAACGCGGCGACAATGGCTGGGCGCACTCGGGCGCGCGCGATAACTGGCACCAGACTGCGCACCGAAGCCAGTCACCCTCGAACAGCTGGTACTGCGGAGTCGAGAATTCCTGGCAGTACACGAGCGAGAACGATGCCCGGTTGGTGACGCCGTACTTCGTGTCCGGCGACTCGGCCCGGCTTTCGTTCGACCACTGGCACAATGTCGAGCAGGACTATGACTACTGCCTTCCGGAGATCAACAACGGCTCGCAGTTCTGGGTGCCCCTCGCGAGCTACACTGGCGCGAGCTCAGGTTGGGAGCACGTTCAGCTACCACTGGATGCCTGGTCGGGCCAGACCATCAGGGTCGGGTTCCGGTTCCTTTCCGACTACAACGTTCAGGCCGAAGGCTGGTACATCGACAACTTCCTGTTTGAACCCTACTCATCCGGCGTGTTCGAACCGGGGCCGGTAACGGGACTACGCAGCACGAAGCTTGAGGTCAGAAGCCCGGTACTCAACCGGACGAGCATCGCCTACGCAATTCCGGCCGGACGTTCGGCGCGGCTCGCCGTGTTCGACGTGAACGGGAGGTTGGTCGCGGAGATAGCGGACCGCCTGACCGGAGCAGGCCTGGCTGACTGGAACGTCTCCGGGCTTGAGGCGGGCGCGTACTTTGTCCGCCTGTCGGACGAGACATCGAGTAGAGTTGCCAAGCTGGTAGTGGCGAAGTAGCCGGTCCGTCCAATGAAGACAAGAGGCGGGTTTTGCCCGCCTCTTGCTGTCCAATGGACCGTCGCTCAACGACTGCGGGTCTCAGCCGCTCTCAGCCGTGCCTGACTCTCCCAACTCTGCCTGCAGCTTTTTGGCTGCCGCATTGTCCGGCGAGTGCCGGAGCCATTCGTCGACTGCGGCGGAAGCCGCGTCTTTCCTCTCGCCGCGCAGCAGCCAGGCGACCGCCTCGGGCCAGGCCGCGTCCGCCTCCTGCTTCCGGCCCAGCGAGTCGTAGTGCATGGCGAGCCGGCCATAGAGGTTCGCGTAGTTCAACGCCAGAGGAGCGACCATCCGGGTCAGCGGCGACATGTTCTGCGGCCAGGGCGGCAGCTCATCCGGCCAGTCGAGCCGGTAGTTCTTCGTCAGGTTCTCAATGATGCGGTCGAAGTCCACCGGCGCAGCCGGCCTGCCCTCGGTCACGCGGTTGACCAGGCCTTCGAGGACCAGCCGGTCCGCATAGGGCGCGGTCATGTCTTTGCTGACCGTGGCCGCGAAGTAGACCGGCCGTCCGGCCTTGGCCGCGTTGGCGATGATGTTTGCTACCACCTGCTGCGAGGGCAGCAGGATGCTCTTGCCGTCCGGAGCAGGCCTGGGCGCCAGGGCGGCGATATCCTCGTCGGTGAGGGAAACCGGCAGGCCCAGCGAGTCCTTCATCATCTTCACGACCGTCGGGATGTTGAGGAGGGCCAGGTTGGCGACGGTCACGTCCGGCCGGAACGGCTCAGCGGCCTGCTGCAATGCCGATGGTGGATAGGTGTCGTTGTCGCCGTTGGTGAAGAGGATGGCGTCCGGCGCGAGGCCGACCAGCAGGTTGCGGCCGAACTCCAGGAGCGGCGGCTTGTAGTAGTGCTTCTCGCTTAGCTCAAACGCCTGTTGCCGCGCATCGGACAGCCGGCCCTGCGCCATGTAGCTCGCCCAGAGCGCGGTGTGCGCGTGCGCGCTGAACGGGTGCGTGGAGCTTGCCGCCTTCAGGTTGCAGCGCTCAGCTTCGGCGTAGCGGTCTTCTGCGCTCATGCCCGGGAGGTCGCCGGTGCGGATAGGCAGTATCAGGTCGGCGTAGTCGAGCAGCACGCCGGCCGCCTCCGGGTCGAGCCTGAACGCCGTGCGCGCCTCGGTCAGTGCCGAGTCCCGCATCCCGGCGTAGCGGCAGGCCATGCTGAGGCCGAGATGGGCCTCGGCGCTCTGCGGGTAGCTCTGCACCAAGTCCGTGTACACGGCCCGAGCCGAGTCGAGTTGCAGCGCGTAGAGCAGTCGGTGTGCGTCCGCCAGCTTTGCCTCGGCGTCAGGTTCGGCTGTCGGTTTCGTTATGCCCCAGCGCGTCCAGGCCGGGCCGGTCTGGTCTCCGCCGGCGCAGCCGACGCCGCCGGCGACCAGTGCCGCGGCGACCAGCGTCGCCATTAGTGTTCTCATCTTACCTCCTTTGGTCGTCCGGAGACTGCGCCCGGACCGGCCGTTGTCAATCCGCGGTCTGCGACCAGACCGCGTCGATGTCACCGGGCGTACCCCGCAGGCCGCAGGTGCTATTTTCGGCCCGCAGCGCCAGGGTTCGATCTTGCGGCACTCGGATCACCGGCTGCCCGGCGCTGCCTGCGATCACCGCATTCTCTCGAGTTTCGCCTTGAGCTCCTTCGCCACCGCGTTGTCCGGCGACTTCGCGAGCCACTCGTCAACAAAGGCATCGGCGACGTCTTTCCTTTCGGCGCGCACCATCCAGTCGACTGCCTGGTGCCAGGCGGCAGCCGCTTCGTCCTTGCGCTCAAGCGCGTCGGCGTGCTGGGCCAGCAGCACGTAGAGGTTTGCGTAGTTCACGGCCAGGGGCGCGACCAGCCGCGTCACCGGCGACATGTTCTGCGGCCAGGGCGGGACCCGCTTCGGCCAGCGGAGCCGGTAGTTCTTCGTAAGGTTCTCGGTGATACGGTCGTAGTCTACCGGCGCCGGCGGCGTGTCTGCAGTCACGCGGGAAACCAAGCCTTCACGCACCATCCGGTCTTCGTTCATCTCGCTGATGATATTCCTGAGCGTCACCGAGAAGTAGACCGGTCGGCCGGCTTCGGTCGCGTTGGCAATGATGTTGGTGACCACTCCCTCCATCACCAGTTCCACGTGGGTGTCGTGCTCCTTCGGCTGCAGGGAATCTATCTCCTCGTCGGTGAAGGAAATAGGCAGGCCGAGCGAGTCTTTCATCATCCTTACGACCGTCGGGATGTTGAGGAGCGGCACGTTGACGACGACCACATCCGGCCGGAACGGTTTGCGGGCGTTCTGCAGTGTCCAAAGCGGGGTGGTGGCGTTGTCGCCCCAGGTGAGGAGGATGGCGTTCGGCGCGAGGCCGACCAGCAGGTTGTAGCCGAAGTCGAGCACCGGCTGCGGGTAGTAGCGTTTGCGCCAGAGCTCGGACGCCTGGTGCCGTGCGTCGGCCAGCCGGCCCTGCGCCATGTAGCAGCCCCAGAGCTGAAGGTTGGCGTGCGCGTTGAATGGATGGTCCGAGGCCGCGGCTTTGAGGTCGCAGCGCTCCGACTCTGCGTAGCGTGCCGAATCACTTTCGTCCGGTAGCGGCGCCAGCGATCCGGTACGCAAGGGCTCGTTGAGGGCCGCGTAGTTTAGGAGCACGCCGACCGCCTCCGAGTCCAGCTGCAGCGCCTGGCGTGCGTTGACCAGCGCCGAGTCCAAGCGGCCGGCATAGCGCCAGGCCATGCTCAGCCCCAGGTAGGCCTCCGCGCTCTGCGGATAACGGGCGACCAGGTCTTTGTACATTGCCAGCGCTGTGTCGTATGTCGCCGAGTAGAGCAACCGGTGAGCGGCGGCCAGCTTGTCCTCGGCGCCGGGCTCGGTAGTCGGGTTCGTGATGCCCCAGCGGGTCCAGGCCGGGCTGGCGCGTCGTTTGCCGCAGCCAATGCTGCCCGCAACCAGGACCACGCTGAATAGTGCTATGATT
Source organism: Caldifarciminota bacterium (assembly GCA_016935295.1). Taxonomy (GTDB): domain Bacteria; phylum Hydrothermota; class Tepidihabitantia; order Tepidihabitantales; family Tepidihabitantaceae; genus UBA2258. Next base: position 4,978 of record JAFGRF010000002.1, read on the forward strand.
GTCGTTCTCATTTTGCCTCCGTTAGTTCTGTAAGAGCGTATTGCCGGCACACTCGATGTCAATTGGCGTGACAGCATTGAGACGCACGAAACCGCCGAAGCGCTCGGGCGCGGGCCGGCTAGTGCGACGTTTCCGGCGGCAGCGCGTTGAGGGAATCGATGTAAGCCTGGGTCAGGCCGGTCGAGTCGGTCACCATCTGCACCGCGCGCTGTACCATCCACATGTTGAAGCCGCTGGAAACGTCCTTGTTCCTCACGATGCTCACGATCTGCTGCAGCTCGGGGTTGTCGGTAATCGGCCCGAGGTCAAAGGTGTCGCCGGCGTCGGGTATGTTGCGATGCTTGTTGCAGCAGAAAGTACCGAGGAGCGTCTTCGTCGTCAGGGCCGTGGCGGTGACGGGCTGGTCCTTGAGAAAGAGCAGGTGCTGGGTCTGGCTGTTCCGGCGCACAAGCAGCAGCCCGGCAGGGAGTACGTCGCTCTCCGTAACCGAGGTGCGCGAGACCGCCTTGAACGCGACTGTCATCGGCCCCATGTCGCTCAGGTCAGGGTCGCCGGTTATCGCGACGACGTCGATGTCTGAGTTGATGGTGAACTGGGTGCCGGTCGGCTCGAACTCGTCGAAAGGCAGTATGTCACAGGCCCCGAACAGCAGGGCTAGCGCCAGCGCGCCCCGCAGCAACAGACCGGTATGAGACTCATGGAGCATATAGGATTTATAGGTGATACGGCCGGGTTGTCAAGAGGAGGCGAGGTCCGGTCGCAGCAGCGGCTCGAGGGCCCGGAGACGGCGGAGCAGGTCAGCTCGTCCGAGCTTCCGGAGCGCGCGCTGGGCGTAGACGTAGTTGCCGGGTGCGTGGAGCTGCAGCAGGGCACGCTGGAGTCTGGCTTCCTTCGGGTCGCGGGGCACGTGGAGGGGCTTGTCGGTGAGCGGGTCCTTGCCGGTATGCCAGGCAGCGGCCGCGGCAGTCATCGGCAGCGGCGTAAACTGCTGGACCTGGCGTATGAAGAGCCGCTCGGTGCGCATGAGAAACTCGGCGAGCTCAAGCGCGTCTTCAACGGTAGCTCCCGGATGGCCGGAGATGAAGTAGGGTATCAGGTACTGCTTCCGGCCGAGCCGGCGGTTCGTATCGGCGAAGAGGCGGCGGAAGGCCAGGTACGAGGCGTGGGAAGGTTTGTGCATGGCGGCAAGCACACGGGAAGAGACGTGCTCCGGTGCGATGCGCAGCTGGCCCGAGACGTAGTTGCGGCAGAGCTGTTCGAGGTATCCAAGGCCAGGACTGTCGTCAAGCAGGTCGAACCGGAACCCGGTACCGACTGAGACTTTCTTCACGCCGGGCAGACTGCGAACGGCTTTGAGAGCGGCCAGTTCCTCGCCGGCTGCGAGCCGCAGGTTGGGGCAGCGGTGCGGCCACGTGCACTCGCGGTCCGGGCAGACGCGGCCGGACGCCATCTTCGTGCAGGTCGCGCCGTACATGTTCGCGGTCGGGCCGCCGACGTCGGTGATGTGCCCCCTGAAGTCCTCAAGTCGGGTGATCCGTGTCGCCTCGGCAAGGATTGACTTCCTGCTCCGCCACTGGATGATGCGGCCCTGGTGGGCGGCGAGAGAGCAGAACGTGCAGGAACCGAGGCAGCCGCGATGCGAAGTTATGGAGAATCGGACGGTTTCGAGCGCGGGTATCTTCTCCCTGTAGTCGGGATGCGGCAGGCGCGTGAAGGGCAAGGCGTAGACGTGGTCGAGTTCGTGCTGGGACATCGGCTCGGGCGGAGGGTAGTGCACGACCCAGCGGTCTGCGTGCGGCTGCGCCACGACCCGGCCGGAGGGATTGTCGGCCTCGCGATGCCAGAGGCGGAAAGCGGTGTTGAACGCCGCCTTGTCGTCCCTGACGGTGTCGTACGACGGCAGCATGACCGCATCGGCCGGCGGCTCCCGGCGATTGACACAACTGCCACGAATGCCTTGCAGAAGGGATGGGGCAAGGGGGGAAGGGGGCGAAGCGGGCGACAAGGAAGCAAGGCGGCGGGCGACTTCGACCACGGATCTCTCGGCCATGCCGTAGAGCAGGATATCGGCGCGGGTGTCCAGCAGGAGCGAACGTCGGACCGAGTTCTCCCAGTAGTCGTAGTGCGCGAGTCGACGAAGGCTGGCCTCGACGCCGCCGATGACAAGCGGCACGTCCTTGTAGACTTCGCGCAGGCGATTGCAGTAGACGGTCGTCGCGCGGTCGGGGCGCAGGCCCGGTCTGCCTCCCGGCGAGAAGTCGTCCGTGCGCCGACGCTGCAGGGAGGGGCTGTGGTTGGCGACGAGCGAGTCAACATTGCCGGCCGTGACTCCAAAGAAGAGCCGCGGCCGGCCGAGCGAAACGAAATCCTCGACCCCGGACCAGCGCGGCTGGGCGATCACGCCGACGCGGAAGCCCGCGTCGAGGAGAACGCGCGCGACTACCGCGCTGCCGAACGAAGGGTGGTCGACGTAGGCGTCACCCGTGACGATGATGACATCGCACGATTCCCACCCGAGCGCCGCCATCCCCTCTTGGGACAGCGGCGGTATTGCCGCCGCTGATGCGGCGGGGCGCATCAGGGCAGAGCGTTAAGCTTCGTCTTGGTCGAGTCGGTCAGTCCATCACCGTCAGTGATCTCGGACAGGGCCTCCTGCGCCAGTTCGACTGCGTCGTCGGTGTTGAGCGCTTTGGGAGCGACTATGTCGAGCAACTCCTGGGTCTCCTTGTCCCACTCCCGGCCAGCGATGGAGTAGAACGACTCATCGTCGGGCGCGTCGAGTTCCTCTTCGTTGCAGCCGTAGGTCGGCACTATCGCGCTCGAGGTACCGCCGCCAGTGGCGGTGAAGGAGAAGTCCTTGAGTATCATCATGTACTGATAGTCGGCGATATTCGGACTGAACACGAGCCCGGCCGGGAACGTGACCTTGGTGTCGCCGCTATTGGCATTGCTGACGACGAGGTACAAGGGCATATACGACTCCGGAATCTCGTCATCGTTGCCGTAGCACGAGTCGATGCTGACACCGCTCGGCATCGAGTAGGACTGAATATTCTCCGACATGGGCATGAAGAATCCGCGTTCCCACACCCGATCCGGGGCGCTCTGGTCGCAAGCGACCCCGGTCAGGCCGACGAAAGCCGCGGTCAGAACGAGCAGGCTGAACAGACGAGATGCGTGTTTCATGCATACATGATGGACAGGAAAAAACGGATGTCAACCCGCGCCAATCGGTTCATGCCCGAGTCAGGCGCGGAAGTGGCGGAAGAGCCACCCGGGGGTGATGTTGTTCGGCAACCCGGCAGCAGGCAGACCGCGCCTGGAAGCCTACCTTTACAGAAGTACGAGCCGGCGCGTGGAGCATGTTCCCGGCCCCCTTAGCCGAACGAAGAACGTACCGGCCGGAATCCGCCTGCCGGACTGCGACTTCCGGTCCCAGGTCCAGAACCAAGGGCCACATTCCAGTCGGCCCTGAAACACGGATGACACGAGGCGACCGCTGGCATCGTAGACGGTGAGCGAGTAGCTGCCCGCCCGGGTGACAGTAGCGCCGAACTGAACCATTCCGGTCGCGGGGTTGGGCCGGAGCGAAGGAGCCGCTGCTTGGGAGTCCGCGGCGGGAGTCTCGAATGAAGAGAGCCACGGCGCAGCAAACCAGACGCCCCGGGGCCCGGTGTCCGACTGCTCGCTGTAAAGCAGGCCCGGTAGCCGCATCGGCGCGTGCGGGACGTAGATCAGCTTCGGCGGCAGCGCGGCCAGCGGGTGCCGGCTGATTCTGACCGGTTCCAACCACCCGGTAAGGTTGAGGGAGTTGGCGCACGTCCACCAGGCCGCGACCGTGTCTCCGTGGTTCCGGTTGCCGAAACTGTAACAGAGACTGACGTAGTCGTTCGGGCCGGACATATCGACGGCAAGGTACGGTTGCTGCTCGTCTCGGAATGAGTTGCCGAACGGCAGGCCCGGAGTCCAACTCGACCCGCCGTCCGAGCTGGCCGAGTACTCGAGGTCGAGCACCGCCGTATCGCGGCGACCGGCGGTGTAGAAGACCCATACTGCGGCCCGGGATTCCGGACTGGAGTCGGCCTGCACGACGGCCGGGTCGAAGCACTGCCCGGCGAAGGTGTCGCTGACGACCCGGTGCGTAGACCAGTATCCCGACATCGCGTAGTGACGGTTGCAGGAGTAGTGGATCTCGCCGCCATTGAGCGCGTAGCGCCAGGCGCAGTGAACGGTAGAGCCGTTCGTGTAGGAAACGCACGGGTCCCACGCGTTCCACCAGTCGGTTCCCGCCTCCCAGGACACGCCGTAGTCAAGTGACCGGGTGAGGGTGCCGGTGCGGCCGGTTCGGTGCTCGTTTACATAGAGGCAGTAGAGGTAGTAGTGGTCGTCGCGGTCGAGCGCAGCCGAGAAGTCGTCAACCGTATCTGGACCCACGGCGACCGGCGCCAGCGAGAACCCACCCGAGTCAGGGCCGATTCGTGTTCGTGCCAGCCACAAGTCGCCGCTGTTCTCCTGGTTGAGCAGGAAGATGTAGAGAAACGAGGAGTCGCCTTGGCCGCAGCAAAGCTGCAGCTTGCTGACCCCTGAGTCAACACGGAGCACCTCGCGTCTCTGCCAGGTAGCACCGAAATCGTCTGAGCGGTACAACCCGACGGCACCATCCGGGTGCGCGATGGTCGTCCAGATGACCCCGGAGGAGTCGGCCACCGCATCGAAGGCGCTGACCGAGCTGGTGTCAACCAGGATTTCCGATTGCCAGAACCCGGCGACCGCCATCGACCCGGCCGTCAGCAGAAACAGGACGAAACCTGCACTTCGCACCCAAATATTCAAGCCCGGGTGTTCACGAAGTCAAGGGCAGGAGGGAGCAGACGAAGCCGGGGAAAACAAACCAGGAAACGGATTCGAGGTCGGATGTAGGCTTTTCGGAAGCGAGAACGGAACTGGATTGACAGCCGAAGCCGGACGGCTACATTTAAGGCAGGCATGATGCGGTGCGGCAGTATGGTCATCACCGTCAGTCGGCGGCTGACGCCGGGACGACTCTCGGTCACAGGCAGTCTGCTGTTCGCGCTGGCCTACGGCGGCGTCCTCGCGCCCCAGTGGTCGCGTCCGCTCAGCGCCGCATTCGTGTCGTCCGCCGTCGGCGCGAGCACGTACAACACCGAGCGTCTGTTCCTTTTGCTCGCCGACCGCCGCGTCGTCGCTGTCTCGGCCGGTGATAGCCTCCGCGAGGTCGGCCGGGCGCCGGCCGGGGCCACGGCACTGGCAGCACTGCCTACCCCTCCGCTCGGCGCGTCGGATATCGCGTTGTTCCTGGCAGTCAGGTCTCCCGGAGGCTGCGACTTGGTGGCATGGAACCGCAACGGACAACAGCTCTGGAGGTCGCCGATCCCAAGGATGACCGAGATCGACAGCCTCTTCTTTGTCGGCGAAGCCGAGAACCGAGCCGAGTTCTGCGCTTGGCAACGGGGCGAGCCATGGCTGGTCATCGTCGGCAAGCAGCTCTGGCAGTACTCGACCAGCGCGACCCGTCTCCGGCCGGGCTTTGTCCCGAGTGATGCGTTGATCTGTGATTTCAATCGCGACGACTCGCCCGAGCTGGTGTTCTTCGATGGCACCCGACTCGCGGTCTACCACATTCGGCAGGAGCGCGAGCTCCGCTGCCAGTGGACAGATTCGACCTCGATGCTCGGCGCAGGACCCGTCGTGAGGCCGCGCGTCGCCTGCGTCCTGTTCGACTCGATCCCGATGCTGCTACTCGCTAGCGGCGAGACCCTGCGCTATGTCAATGCTATGACCGGAGACGAGGAACGCCGGTTCGTTCCCGATTTGGCCTCAGACCTGCCCGGTCGGATTGATGCAGTCACGGCCCGCGGTGGGGTCGCCTATGCGGCCGGCTCCGACTCACTGGGGCGCAGCTATGTAGCGCGGCTCGCTGAGCGCGGTCCGGTGTGGGAGCAGCTGCATCTGCGTCTGGCGCCCGGAGCGTGGGTCAGGTCCCTTGCCATGCTGGGTGACTGGTTGATGCTTCAGGTCAGCGGCGGACGCGGAACGGATGACCTGCTCCTCTGCGCTCCGGGGCTGAGCGGCACAGCCGACAACTCGCCCGGCTACGGCGGAGTCCGGCTCCTGCGCCTCATCCCTTTTCGGGTTGACGAAGACACTTTCCCAGACCTGGTTGTGCTGCGCACAGCCGGCGACGCGCGATGGCGGATTGACGTTTTCGCGAACCGGGTCGGGCAACTGGCCAACAAGCTGCAGCGATCACGGCAGGTCCTGCTGCGTGCGGCCCTTGGCCAGAGCGACAACGCTGTCCGACGCGCGGTCCGTCGGGTACGGGAGCTTGAGCGCGAAACAGGCGCGGGCGATGTCGGACAGGAGCTTAGCGCCCTCGACCGGTACCGGATGTCGACCCGACGACGTCAAGTACTCGCCTACGCCGGAGCTCTGGTTGCCGCGCTGCTGAGCGCCGGCATCGGCTGGCTGGTGCTAAGGCGGCGCCGCCACGCGCCGGTTCAAGGGATAGAAAGGCTGCCCATCGCGGACCGGGTGGCGTTGGCCGCGGACCTTATCGCGCTCGATCACAACTTCATGTCAAAGGGCAACCGGCCGGCAGGTTTCGAGCGCCTGATAGAAATCCGCAACCGCTATGGTCTGGAGCGCGACCGCGATCTTGGCCAGACCGGGCAGGTGAGCGGCGAGCAGTTGACCGGCGTCTACGCCGGAGCCATAACCCGACTCATTGATGCGACGCCCACCCTGCGGTTGCTCGACCTTCTGCAGAACACGGCCCGGAGTTCGCCACGCGGCCGGGAATTCGAGTTCCTTGAACTCACACCGGAGCAACTCCGGCGACTCGAGCGCCGACCCGGCGTCAGGCTGATCGCCATTGCCAACCACGAGTATCCGGACTACCTGCACAAATTGCGCGTCTTCGCCAACCCCGAGGTCCGGGGAACGCTTGAGCACATCGTGCTCGACCATGTACGTCACGCTGCCAAATGGGCCCACATCATCACCAGCTACACGATCAACACCCAGTGGAACCGCCGCCTGCTGATCTCGTTCCGGTCGGACAGCCCGCATGTCATCCCGTTCGCCGACCCGCGTGCCCATATCACCAGCCAGTTGCGGGATCTTCAGGCGATGCTCCGGCCCGCAGTCGAGGTCCCGCGCGGCGCCAGTGCCCTGGTTGGCCCGCTTGAGCGGCTCTGGCTCTCGGTTGCCGACTACATCGCAGTGCTTGAGGAAGCCAGGTCGCGTGCCTCAGTCCCTTGACTTGCGGCTTGCGCTCCATACACTTAGCCAGTTGAGCGCTACCCGGATTCCAGACGATGGCTAAGCCGGTCATACTGGTGGTCGACGACCTTGCTACCAGCTACGAGAGTCTGGTCGCAAGCATAGGCCGGCACGACGGCGGCCGGCTGGCCCGCGAGTTCGACTACATCCACCTCGACTGCTTCTCCGCCCTGCGCCAGTGGTACAGCCGGAACCGTTCCCGTTTCGTATCACTCATCGTTCAGGATGTGGATTTCAGCCACGTCCAGGACGAGAGGAAGCTAGTTGACTACCCGGACATACTCAAACCGCTGCGGCGCACGCTCGACATCAAAGCCCTGCAGGGGTTCCTGATCTACGGCTACCTCCGCCAGAACAACATTGACCGGATCGCGCCAGTCATCTTTGTCTCCTGCCGCATCGGGATGGAATCGACCAGCGAGTTCTCGGAGTTCATCATCCGGCCCGGGTATGGACTTTGCTCCTTCGTACCGGAAAGCGCGGTCGGGGACCAGTACTACCCGAAGATTGCGGAGTCCATTGACGCGCTCGCCATCCGGCCCCTGACCGAGGAGCAGCGCAACAACTGGACCAGCGGGCACCATATGGTGATCGGCCGCGCGCGCAAGATGGCTTTCCTCGCCTACGAAATCGAGCGGATTGGCCCGTCTGACGCCACCGTACTCCTGCTGGGCGGACCAGGTGTGGGCAAGGAGCTCGTCGCCAACGCGCTGCACCGCTGCAGCTACCGCTATGTCGAGAACGACCCTGGCCGCGAATACCCGTTGACGGTCAACATGGCTGCACTCAGCCCCAACCTGGTGGAAGATGAGCTGTTCGGGCACCAGCGTGGAGCATTCACCGGCGCAACCGGTGAGCGGGCGGGTATCCTTGAGTCGGCGCGGGGTTCGACCGTCTTTCTCGACGAGATAGGCGATATCGGTCAGGAAACACAGGTCAAACTCCTCCGGGCGATGGAATACCACCGGATCAAGCGCGTCGGCAGTTCCCGCGAAATGAGCATAGACATGCGCATCATTGCCGCCACCAACCGTACCGTGCCGGAACTCCAGACGCGATTTCGACCCGATTTCTACGGCCGGCTGGTTCAGCACTGCATCCCGGTGCCGTCGATTCGCGAGCGCTGGGAAAACGAGCCGGGCGACAGCGTCGAGGCGGACATCGAGGATCTCGCTCAGTTCGTAATCCGGACCATGAACGCCAGTCCCAGACACAAACGCCATCTCGGAATCGAACGGACTGCGGTGAAACTAATCCGCCAGGTCGTACAGCAGCACGTTGACGGCAGCGAAGACCTGCTCGACGGCAACATACGAACGCTCCGGAACATCATAGAGCGCGCGTACGAACGCGCCCAGTACGACGGCAGCCCCGAAATCGGCCTCGGACACGTGATGCCGGCCCTCGGCATGGTCAGGCTCCTGAACTCCCAGACGCCTCGACCCGGAATTCCCGGACCCGGTGAGCAAGACCAGATAACCGTCCCCGCTTCCACCGAGACGCCGACCACCGACCCATTTGCACTGCAGAACCTTGTCGGGACCCTCAATCTGCAGGACGTAGAACGTCGAGCCATCAAAGAGGCCCTGGAGAAGACGGGCAACAACCAGACTCACGCTGCCGAACTTCTCGGCATTCACCGCGATACTCTCCGTCGCAAGATGGCGGAACACGAGATATAACGAGACACCCGTCGCATATTGCTGCAGCAGGTTAAGGCAGACTGCTGAGTCTGCTAGCGGCCTGCTGCGCCTTGGTTCCGGCTCGCAACCTGATAAGTTCCTGATTTACAACAGGCTAAACGCGTGAGTCAGCGCGAAACCGGCTGGCACGGCAGTTGCACTTACTTGCGCACATGCTGGGATAGTGGTGGGCCCTGAGAGTCAGACCGAGCCAAGCTGAGGTTCTCTCCAGGGAAGGAAGCGCTCATAAGTCCCCTCCTCACCAGTCAACACTCTCGACGGGGACCGACAAAGAACGCGGCGCACCAGAGCCCACGGTGCGCCGCGTCCCTTTCGGGGTTTCCCGACACCTCTGGACTGCGCTTCGTCCTCCCGAATCCGGACAGCCCATCCAAGCTGCTGCGTGCCAGCCTGAATTCTTGACCCGCCTTGCATCTGCCAATAATATGGAGCCCCGATGAGAATCCTGGTCCTGAACTGGCGCTGCACCAAGAATCCCCTGGCCGGCGGCGCGGAGATCTACTTCCAGGAGGTGTTCTCCCGTCTGGTGAGTCGGGGCCACCAGGTGACCCTGCTCAGCGAGCGTTTCCCCGGCGCGCAGACCGAGGAAATGATCGAAGGCATCAAGGTCATGCGAGCGGGCGGTAGACTCACGTTCAACTTTACGGCGGGACGACTGGTCGGTCACCTCGCCGAGTCTTTGAACGCGGACGTCGTCATCGATGACCTGAACAAGATCCCGTTCTACTCCCCCTGGCACACCAAACGGCCGGTTCTCGCCATCCTCATGCACCTGTTTCGAGGCAGCATCTTCCATGAAGCGTTGCCGCCGCTGGCGGCCTATGTCTGGCTGGCCGAAACCATGATTCCGCTTGCGTACAAGCAGTGCCGGTTTGCCGTGCTCTCCGAAAGCTCCAGAAGCGACACGGCGAGAGTGGGCATCGCGCCGGACCGGATAGCTGTGATTCCGCCGGGCACCGACTTCGACCGGTTCAGCCCCGGCGCCTCGACTCCGCGCGAGCCGGTGGTGCTGCACGTCGGCCGGCTCAAACGGTACAAGGCGACCGGCCATCTGCTGCAGGCGGCTCGGCTGCTGAAGGACCGGGGCCGCAGGTTCATGACCGTGATCGTCGGTGACGGCGACGACCGGCCCAGGCTGGAGGCGCTGGCCGCCAAGCTCGGGCTGGGTGGCGACGTCCGATTTACCGGCTTCATTCCGGAGGCGGAGAAGGTGAACTGGTACCGCCGGGCCGCGGTGCTGTCCGAGAACTCGATCAAGGAAGGCTGGGGCCTGATCGTGATGGAGGCCAACGCCTGCGGTACGCCAGTGGTTGTCGCGGACTCGCCCGGTCTGCGCGACTCCTCGAAGGACGGCGTGAACGGACTCGTCTACAAGTATGGCGACGTGGCCGCGCTGGCTGAGCGACTTGAGCGGCTGCTCTCGGATGAGGTGTTGCGCAACCGTCTCGGCGAGCAGGCGATAGCGTGGGCGAAGCAGTGGACCTGGGACGGCGCGGCAGAAGCGATGGAACGCTCAATCGAGCAAACGATCAACGAGGGACAATGATCGACGAACGAACACCCGCGCTCGATGTGCAGTCGGTGGTCAAGAACTTCCGCCGCGGCCGCGGCTTGAAGCGGAAGATCACCCGGGCGGTGGATGAGGCGACCTTGACCCTGCCCCGCGGCGAACTCTTCGGCCTCCTGGGTCCGAACGGCGCCGGCAAGACCAC
>JAFGRF010000243.1 GCA_016935295.1 Caldifarciminota bacterium
GTCGAGCCTGAAGGATACACCCGGCCCGACCCTTCTTCTACTAAGCTACACACAGATAAGCATACTACCGAGATGGAGCTGGCCGTTGACAAGCCGCGGTTCGTCTACATAATAATACCAGCATATGCAGAGCGAGAGATTCTACATTTCCAAACTCGAGTGGCTGAGCCCGATTCTCGTACGCGGGCTGAGGCTTCTGACCTCGGTTGAGGCCTTCGGGCAGGACTACTCATTCTCCCAGGCGATGATACTTGAGGCGCTCTTGATGCGTCACGAGTTCAGGATGAACGACTTGGCCCGGTTTCTTGGTCTCACCAAGGCGAACGCGTCGGGCCTGGTTGACCGTTTGGCGAGGAAAGGCCTGATTGCCCGCCGACAGGGACGGGATGACCGCAGGGTCGTGATAGTCTTCCTGACACCCAAGGGGCAGAAGGTCGCCCGCGGTCTGGCCAAGGTGCATCGCCAAGGGCTCGCCGAGATGATGCGCCGCGTCCGCAAGCAGGACTTGAAGGTGTTCATCGAGACCCTTGAGCAGATGGCGATGGGCCTTTCCGAAACTCAGCAGGACATTCCCTCCCTCTAGCGATAGACCGCCGAGCCATTTCCGCTCGCCGACGCCCCGGTTTCTGTTGACGCCCGTGGTTAACATAGTAGACTATACACATAGCTGACAGTACCGCTGGCAGACAATTCTGCAGTTCCCCCCTAGCGGTGGTTACCGGTGCAACCGGTCACGTCGGGAATGTGCTGGTTCGGGAGTTGGTGAGTCGCGGGCACGGCGTTCGCGCCGTCGTCCAACCCGCCGAGACCAGCGAGGCGATAGCCGGGCTCGACGTCGAGATGGTCCGTGCCGATGTCCGGGACTATGGTTCACTGGTCCGGGCGTTTGCGGGCGCCGACCTCGTCTACCACCTCGCCGGGGTCATTACCATCTCTGGCGGCCAGGCGCGACTGCTGGAAGATGTCAACGTGCGCGGGGCGAGCAATGTGGCGCGGGCGTGCCGGGAGGCAGGGGTGCGCCGGATGGTCTACACAAGTTCAGTCCACGCCCTCGCGGTGCCGCCGCCGGGGGTGGCGCTCTGCGAAACGACCGAGTTCAGGCCGGAGGCGCTGGACGGCGACTATGCAAGGTCGAAGGCGCGCGCCAGCATCGAAATCCGGAAGAGCGTGGAGCAGGGGCTGGACGCGGTGATGGTCTTCCCATCCGGCATCATCGGTCCGTATGACTTCCGGCTCTCGGAGATGGGGCACCTGTTCTCAGACTTTGTCCGCGGCCGCTTGAGGGTCTACGTTGACGGAGCGTATGACTTCGTCGATGTGCGTGACGTCGTCGCCGGATTGATGCTGGCCGCCGAGAAGGGCCGGCGCGGCGAGGGCTATATTCTGTCGGGTGAGCGTTCTACGGTCAGGGACCTGCTGGTTCTGCTGCAGCAGGCTACCGGCATTCGTTCCAGGGCTCGCCGGCTGCCGATGCGGCTCGCGCGGTTCGCGGCCTGGTTCGCGCCCGCATACTACCGACTCCGGCACGCCAAGCCCAGATTCACCTCCTACTCGCTCCGCGTGCTCGCGTCGAACTGCCTGATGAGCTGCGCCAAAGCTGCACGCGAGTTGGGGTATGCGCCCCGTCCGTTGCAGGAAACGGTCAGGAACACTATTGAGTGGTTCGTCGCAACCGGAAGGCTGCAGCTCAAGCTGCCTCCGATCTCCGTTGACGTATTGCACTCGTGGAATGCGCCCCAGTCGGTGCAGGCGCCGAGCTTTCTGACTCCAGGAAACCGAAACGCCATCCGTAGCCGGATGGCGTCAGGCAAAGGAGAACTGGGGGATAGGGATTTGAACCCCAACTAGCTGGTCCAGAGCCAGCCGTCCTGCCAGTTAGACGATCCCCCAATCAGCGGTGCAAAGGATAGGCCGGGCGCGGCCAAAGTCAAGGCAGGCAGTCGTACACTGAGCCGGACAGTCCAGAGTCCAGAATCCAGAAACCAGAATGCAGAGTCACGGACCTCGCGGAGAGGCAGGCGGACCGGTTAGCGTTTGAGCACAAGTTTGACCGGAGGACCCGAGGTCGCGGCTGTCCGTAGGATGTAGATGCCCTCAGGGACTCGGGTGCCGGACTGGTCACGGCCTGTCCAGACCAGCTTGCTGCCAGCCGGCACTTCGGCCTTCCAGACCAGCGCGCCGGCGGCTGAGTAGACGCGGGCAACCGTGCGGGCCGGCAGGTTGGTCAGGAGCACCTCGCTCGAGAACGGGTTTGGGGAGGCCCGTGGATTGGCGAGTCGGGAACAGGAAGCGGAGTGCTCAGAGACTGCGCCCGACTCGGGGTGCACGATGATATCACAGATGATGGTATCGCCTGACTCGCGGATGTTCCTGATGCAGACTCCGGTTGAGTGGTTGCTCCGGTCCCGGCTGGAAGGCTTGCTGGCCGAGTCAAAGACGACGCGGTTCCAGATGCCCGGCAGCACGTCCGAGGTGTCGCCCAGTTCCTGGTGATAGGTGTGCGGGTCAGGGCGGACGCCGTTGCCGTGGTCCAGGTGCAGGGTTGAATCCTCTTCCATGTCGACGCGGTCGTACCAGCGGCTGTACGCCAGGTCGATGTGCCAGATGGCAAGGCCGGCGCCGGGCAGCGGCGTGTCGAAGCCCTTCTTCTGGCGGTTCTCAAGATAGAAGCAGGTGTCATTGTCTGCCCCGTTACGCCACACTTTGTATATGACCGACGTGTCTACAATCGGCGGGATGCGGACATCGTAGAGGTTCGTGGTTACGACGGCCGGCGTCACGAACCCGGCCTCGACCTTGGACCATGCTTCCATGTGCGAAGGACTCCAGGGCGTGTTGCCGCCCGCGCCCCACGCGCCGTAGCCCATCAGGCCCCAGTAGCCGACACCCCACTGGGTCCGGCCGCTCTGGTACAGGTCAGGCAACCCGACCAGATGGCCGAGCTCATGGCACATGACCGCGATGCAGCACAGCGTCGTGTCCCGGGTTTCGGTGACCATCGCGAACTCGGGTACGTTGGTGACTCCGTCAATGACCACGCCGTCGTCGGTCAGATAGTCGAAGTAGGGAATGGCGTGAGACCAGAGGCAGTTGACGTTGCCGTTGTCGGCGCCGTCGGCGCCGGCGTGGACCATGAACATCGCATCGATGTGGTTATCGTTGTTCAGGTCGAACTGGCTGAAGTCGAGCAAGGCATCAACCTGAGCCATGTTCTCCTCGGCGAGCTGGCCGCCGGTCGAGAGGAGGTAGTTGCCGTCGTAGTAGCGCGAGTAGTTGTAGCCGGACATGAACCAGCGGTCGCCGGCAATGCCCCCAAGGACGTGATAGTCACCGTACGAGCACTCGATGAAATAGTCGTTCAGGCTGCCCGCGCGGTACTGCAGACCGTTGTAGACGCCGGTCGAGTAGAGCATTGAGTCGAAACGGGCCGGCGGCCGCGCGACGGTGTCGGCCAGGTTGTCAGGGAACTGCATGAGGATGGTGACGGTCTCGAGCTGGCTGTACCCCTTGAGCTTGTTGGGACCGGGGACCTCCACGCCGGGCGGATAGACCGGCAGCGGGCTGCCGGCTTGTTCCAGAACGCCGGGACGTGGCGGCATGGCGAGGACAGGCAGCAGCGGGATCAGCACAAGAAAGGCAATACGCATGTTTTCTCCTTGCGGGTATCGGCCAATGACGATACCCGAAACCACGGCCGCGGTCAACCGGCCGGGCGCATCAACCTGTGTGCCGATTTCTCACATTTCACATCTGGCATCTGATTTCCGGCGTCGTCCGGTCAGGTGGCAACCCCGCTTCCTTGACTTGCGTCGAGCTTCACCTATAATCGCCAACCAAGCCCCTGTAGCTCAGGTGGATAGAGCGACGGTTTCCTAAACCGTAGGTCAGGCGTTCGAATCGCCTCAGGGGTAGAACTAGAAGGAAATCATGCGCTTCAAAGGCAAACACTACGTCAGCAAACGGGACCTGAAGGAAGACCGGTTCCAGAAGCTCGTCGAACGGGCGATGGAGTTCTACTACCACGACCGGCAGAAGGTCTGGATCGGCGCCGCGGCCGTGGTTGCGGTTATCGTCATCGCCATTCTACTGCTGCAGAATCGGAGTTCCGGGCCGAACCCCCAGACCGAGATGGCGTTCACCCGGGCAATCGGCATCTACTCCACTGGCAACTTCGGACAGGCGGAGACCGCGTTCAGAGACGTAGCCAGCCGCGGCGGCTTCCCGGCCGCCAAGGCGCATTTCTATCTTGCCAACATCTACTACAACACCGGCCGCGTGGCCGATGCGAAGCGCGAATTCGGCACCTTCCTCAGCCGCGTCAAGAACGACCCGCTGCTCAGCCCGGGCGCTCAGCTCGGTATCGGCAACTGCGAAGAGCAGATGGGCGACAACGCCGCCGCGGCCAAGTCCTACGAAGCGGTCTGGCGCCGCTGGCCCAGGTCACCGCTCGTGTACGACGCGATGATGGCCGCGGGTAGGGCCTACCGCAATGCGAACGACTTCCCCAGAGCCGAGGCTGTGTACCAGGAGTTGCTCAAGACCAAGCCGGAAGGGGAGAAGGCAGAAGACGTGAAGGTCGAACTCGCCCGGGTCAGGGCCCTGCAGGACAAGTTCTAGAACTCAGTCGCCGCCCGGCGGGAACTGCCTTCAGGTTCTGCGGGCGGCGTTCCTTTTGGTCCGAACCAGTCAGAGTTCACGCAAGTACCGCCGATTGCCAATGACCACAACCAAGGCTAGAACCGCATGCGGAGGAGCCAGTCCGTGACCGACTGGGGCAGGGCTTCTATACACAGCGTCATAAATACTTGCGCATATTCGGTTCTTCTGCTATCTTATTGGGAGAAAGGAAGAACATGCGCAGACTACA
>JAFGRF010000244.1 GCA_016935295.1 Caldifarciminota bacterium
CGGGATGTTGCCGCCCGAGACCAGGCAGACCGACAGCCCGCGTTCCTCCCGAGGCGTGTCAAGGGCGGCGGCCAGCGCCAGCGCGCCTGCGCCTTCGGCCACCAGCCCGGCCTGCTGCGCCAGGACGCGGACGGTCTCCCGCACCCGCGTCTCCGAGACTACCGCAACGCTGTCGATGGTTTCCTGGAGCAGCGGGAAGAGCTGGTCGGTGGAGAACGGCACGGCCACGCCGTCGCAGATCGTCGGCCGCGGCTCGATCCAGACCGGCTTCCCCTCGCGCAGGCTCCGGGCCAGCGCCGGGTACGACTCGGTCTGGACCCCGACAATCCTCGTTCCGGGATTCAGCCTGCCAACAGCGCAGCCGACGCCCGCGGCCAGGGCTCCGCCGCCGACCGGGACGTACATCGTTTCGACGCCGGGCAGGTCTTTGACTATCTCCAGCCCGATGGTCGCATGCCCGGCAATCAGCGCCGGCTCGGTCCACGGGTGCAGGAAGGCATAGGGCTCATCGCGCCACCCGGCGCGAAAGATGTAGTCGGCCAGTTCCTCAAAGGGGACAAGCGCTGTTTCGACTCCGCGTTCCTCCAGCGTCCGTACCTTGATATCCGGGGCATAGTCAGGCAGGATGCTGCGGCACGTCGTGCCGAAGGCCCGGGCGCAGTAGGCGAGCGCCAGCGCGGTGTTGCCGGCGCTGAACGTCGAGAACCCGCGCGGGATTTCCTCGGACGGCAGCCCTGCCGCCCAGTTGTACACCCCGCGAATCTTGAACGACCTGGTCGGCTGTCCGACCTCGGACTTGAGCAGGATGCCGCTGTCTCTGTCCCCGAATGGCAGCAGCGGCGTACGCTCGGCGACTCCGCGGATGCGCTCGCTGGCCTTCAGAATGGCGTCAATGGTCGGGGCGGCCACCGGCGGGTCGCCCCAGCCTGTGGGGCGCCGGTCCGGCTCATGCTGCATGGCGCCAGATAATAGACCTCAGCCGCAGGCTTGTCCAGACAGGGCCGGAGGCTTGCGCCCGGGCCTGTGCCTGCTGTGGGCTTGAGGCTTGCAGCTTGTGGCTGTTCCTAGCTCGCGGCTACGCCGCACGGCGTGTCAAATGGGCGGACGGAATTGGGTGGCCTTCCGTGCATCGGCCGTGTTCACTTCTCGACCTGTTGGACGATGTACTTGTCACCGTCCCACAAATAGCGCGTCATTGGCCAGCCGCGGAAGTGCTGGATCTCCACGAAACCCGGCTTGACGATGGTCGGTGCATCGCCCCATGCCGCCGAGCATCTAAGCATGTCACTGGACTTGAGGCCTGCTGCGGTGCGTATTACGTCAACGATGTAGAGCGAGTCGACCATCTGCACACCGGTGGAGAACTTCACCACCACTACCGGCTTGTCCGGTCCGATCACTCGCGCAGGCGCGAACTCCACGTAGGTTGGCTCCGACAGGACATCAAAGCCTGCGATCCAGACCTTGTCACGGCCGTCGTAGCATACGAGGCTGTAGCTGGACTGTTCGAAGTAAAGCTCTACTGAGTCTTTTTTGCCGTCGCCATCGACGTCCACCCGAAAGCTCCTCGAGTTCCTGACCGAGTCCAGGTTGACCTTGGTAGCCTTCACGGCTCCGTCATAGTCTGTGATGCGGAGTTCAGCCGATGCGGCGGAAACGAGGACAAGGGCCAATACGATCAGTAAGTGTTTCATGCATACCTCCAGTGCACTAGAGATTCCCTTCGTTATGCGCTCCTACGCGGCCCAGCGCGGGGCGATGAGCTCGGCCTGCTCCAACACGGTCTTGGTCGCATGCTCCTGCTTGTCCGGCGGGTAGCCGTGGTTGCGTAGTACGCGCTTGACCAGCACTCGCAGCTTCGCCCTGACGCTCTCTTTCATCGTCCAGTCTATAGTGACGTTATTGCGTATCTTGTCCGCAACCTCTCGCGCAATCTCCCGCAGCACTTCGTCACCTAGTATCGCCACGGCGCTATCGTTCGTCTCCAGCGCGTCGTAGAACGCCAACTCCTCAAGCGACAGCTTGAGCTTCTCGCCCCGCTCGGCTGACTTCCGCATCTCTTCAGCTAGCTTGAGGAGCCGTTCGATAACCTGCAGCGTCTCGATGGTCCGGTTGTGGTACTCGGTTATGGCTCGCTCCAGCATCTCGGCGAACGACCGCGACTGCACAAGGAACGTCCGCGACCGGGTCTTTATCTCATCGTTCAGGAGTTTACGCAGCAGTTCGACCGCGAGGTTCTTCTGCTTCATCCCGCGCACCTCGGCCAGGAACTCGTCGGACAGAATCGAGATGTCCGGCTTCTTTAGCCCCGCCTCGGCGAATATGTCTATCGGCTTGTCTGCCGATATTGCCCGCGAGACTATCTGCTTAATGGCCAGGTCCAGTTCCTCCTCGGTCAGCCTGCGGCTCGGCGACTTGCGGGCAAGCGCGGCCCGCACCGCCTGGAAGAACCCGACGTCATCGCGGACCTCCTTCGTCTTCTCGTGCGGCACCGACAGAGCGAACGCGACCGACAGTTCCTTCACCGCCTGCGCGTAGCGCTCCTGCCCATCCTCCTGCGCCAGGATGTGCTCCTGCGCCCTGGGCAGCAGGGCAATCCGCTGCGCCGGCTTCCCGGTCCAATCCGACCAGTCGAACCCAGAGAACATGTCACAGCAGACCTCGTACTTCTCGAGCATCTTGGCGACCGCCTCTTCCTGACTGAACGTCGGCTTGCCCTTGCCGCCGCTCTCGGTGTACGCGGCCAGCGCCTTCTTCAGCGAGTCCGCGATGCCGATGTAATCGACCACCAGCCCGCCCGGCTTGTCGCGGAATACGCGGTTCACCCGCGCAATCGCCTGCATCAACCCGTGCCCCCGCATTGGCTTATCCAGGTACATCGTGTGCAGGCACGGCGCGTCGAACCCGGTCAGCCACATGTCGCGCACGATGACAATCTGGAACGGGTCTTTCGGGTCCTTGAACCGGTCGGCGAGGTTCCTCCGCTTCTCCTTGTTGCGGATGTGCTGCTGCCACTCGGCCGGGTCGGTCGCGGAGCCGGTCATTACGACCTTCACCCTGCCTGCCTGCCGCGCCCCGCCGATAGCCGGCGCAGGTGGGTCTGACCTCCGAGCCCGGCCAGATTCAATCAAGCGCCGGATGCGCTTGCGCCCGAACCCCGTCTTCCACTCCTTCTCGACGCGGACGGCCTCTTCGCGCGATGCCACTATCTCGTAGTGAGCGATCCAGCGAGGTGGATGCCTCTTTGTCCATTCGGCAGCGGTCCCGGCTTTGTGCTCGCCCCAGCGGCGCATCAAGTCGTCGGTCTGCCCGATATAGATGCTGTCGTCCTCGCACATCAGGGCGTACACGCAGTACGTGCCGGGCGGCGGCGCAGGCAGGCCTGTTTCCTCGTCCCCGCCCCAGCCCGGCCTGAGCTTCACAATCTCGTCGTGCAGGTCCACGCATATCCGGCGGCTCATGCACACGA
>JAFGRF010000245.1 GCA_016935295.1 Caldifarciminota bacterium
AAGTGGTTTGGGCACTCGGCGTTCCTGCTGACCGCGTCGGGCGGCACGCGGGTCATCACTGACCCGTACTTATCGGGCAGCTACAACGGCGACATCGCGTACGGCCCGATTCGCGAGACGGCGGACGCGGTTACGGTCAGCCACCATCATCAGGACCACGACGGCGTATCCGGGCTTCCCGGCAAGCCGAAAGTGATTGAGGGCAAGGGCAGCCACAAAACCGGCTCGGTCAGCATAGTCGGAGTCGAGACCTACCATGATGAAGACCAGGGCGCACGGCGCGGCCGGAACACAGTGTTCGTGTTCGAGGATGCGGGTCTGAGGGTCTGTCACTGCGGCGACCTCGGGCACGTCTTGACTCCGCAGCAGGTCGCGGCGATCGGCCGGGTTGACGTGCTGCTGGTGCCGGTCGGCGGCACTTTCACACTGGACGCAGCCGGGGCACGCAAAATCGCGGCCCAGCTTGCGGCCAGGGTCATCATCCCGATGCACTACAAGACCGACAAGCTGGGTTTCGCCATCGACGGAGTCGACGGATTCACGCGCGGGCAGGCGAGTGTGAAGCGAGTCGGTCAGTCGGAGGTGGACATCACGGCCGGCACGCTACCCGCCGCCACGGAGGCCTGGGTATTGGAGCATGCGCTCTAGGAATTTCAGACTGCAGATTGACGATTGCAGATTGATCGAGAATCGAGGCGACCTATGAAAGAGATCCAGTTCGATGCGATCAGGGACGCGGTTGCGAAGCTCTGCATTGACGCCAATTGCCTGCTCGGCGACGACGTGGTGCAGGCTTTCGAGGACGGCCTGAAGATAGAAGAGTCACCGGCGGGCAAGGACATCCTGAACCAGCTCCTCGAGAACGAGCAGATTGCCCGCAAGGAGATGATGCCCATCTGCCAGGATACCGGGTGGGCCGTGGTCTGGGTGAAGTTGGGCTCGGGCGTCAGGGTGCAGGGCGGCGAGCTCTACGATGCCATCCAGCAGGGCGTTGCCAGGGGCTACACGGACGGCTACCTGCGCAAGTCGATCGTCAAAGACCCGCTCCGGCGCGTAAATACGAAGGACAACACGCCCGCAATCATCTACACCGACATCGGGCCCGGCGACGGGCTCGAGATCATCGTGCAGCCCAAGGGCGGCGGGAGCGAGAACATGTCCGAGGTCAAGATGCTCTCGGCCGCGGACGGCGCCGAGGGAATCAAGAGGTTCGTGGTCGACCGGGTCGCACGTTCCAAGGCGAATCCGTGCCCGCCGGTCATCGTCGGCGTCGGCATCGGCGGCACCTTCGAGAAGTGTGCGATGCTGGCCAAGCACTCGCTGCTGCGCGAGATCGGGTCGGTCCACCCAGACCCGTTCTACGCCGACATGGAGAAGGAGCTGCTCGAGCGCGTCAACAAGCTCGGCATCGGGCCCCAGGGGCTGGGCGGGCGCGTGACCGCGCTTGCCGTCTTCGTCGAGGCGTTTCCGTGCCATATCGCGACCATGCCCTGCGCCGTGAACATCAATTGCCACGCGGCGCGGCACAAGTCTGTAACCCTTTAGGAGGCGAGCATGGCAAAGAAGATTACCGCTCCGCTCACGCCCGAGACAGTGAAGGACCTGCGGGCCGGGGACTCGGTGCTGATATCCGGGACCATCTACACCGGCCGGGACCTTGCCCACAAGCGCCTGACCGACTCGCTCAAGGCCGGCGAGAAATTGCCGTTCGACCTGGCCGGCGCAGTCATTTACTACGTCGGGCCGTCGCCGGCCAAGCCGGGCCAGGTCATCGGCTCGGCCGGTCCCACGACTTCGTACCGGATGGACGCATATTCGCCGCTCCTGATGGAGAAGGGCCTGCGCGGGATGATCGGCAAAGGCAACCGGACTCCGGTTGTGCTCGACGCAATGAAGAAGTACGGCGCGGTCTACTTCGCCGCGGTCGGCGGCGCGGCGGCGCTCATTGCCAAGACGATCAAGAAGGCGAAGGTTATCGCCTACGACGACCTCGGACCGGAAGCAGTGCGCGAGCTTGAGGTCGAGGACTTCCCGGCCATTGTGATCAATGACATGTACGGCGGTGACCTGTACGAGCAGGGAGTCGCGCAGTACAAGAAGGACTAGCACATGGCGGAGCGAAGTCAGAAGTCAGAAGCCAGAAGTAAGAAGGCAGAAGTCACGGACACGAAGAAACCTGATTCCTCGTCGCTGATTACTATCTACTTCATGGGTCAGGCGTACCAGGTGCCCAAGGACCTGACCATCATGAAGGCGATGGAGTACGCAGGGTTCCGGTTCATCCGCGGGTGCGGGTGCCGGGGCGGGTTCTGCGGCGCTTGCGGCACGGTCTTTCGCACCAAGGATTCCTACAAGCTCAAGGTCGGACTTGCCTGCCAGACCGTAGTTGAAGACGGCATGTACCTGACCCAGATTCCCTTCTATCCGGCCAACAAGAAGGACTACGATATCGCCAAGGAACCGGCCAACACCCAGGTGCTGGTCCGGTTCTATCCGGAGGTCATGCGCTGCATCGCCTGCAACTCCTGCACCAAGATCTGCCCGCAGGACATCGATGTGATGGGCTACATCAATGCCGCCATCCGCGGCGACATCGCCAAGGTTGCCGATATGTCGTTCGATTGCATCATGTGCGGCCTGTGCGCGTCCCGCTGTCCGGCCGAAATCGTCCACTACAACGTCGGCCTTCTGGCGCGGCGGCTGTACGGGGCCAAGGTGGCGCCGAAGTCACCGCATCTGGCCGAGCGGATGAAGGAGATCAAGGCGGGCAAGTTCGAGCCCGGGCTGGACAAGCTCTGCAAGATGGACGAGAAAGAACTCTCCGTGCTCTTCTACGACCCGAAGACTCGCGACGTTGAGCCGTAAGGAGGAATGATGTACCCGCAAAGCATGCAGGAATCCATCAAGCGGCTCGACGCGACGCGCGACGCCCGTATCAAACAGGGGAAGATCCCGCTGCTCGGGCCCGAGCCGAAGAAGGAACTGCTCCACGGGTTCCACCCGGATTACATCCAGAGCTCGATGCGGGCGCTTTCTGTCGGCCCGAACAAGGGTGACCAGACGCCGCACGAGATTGCCGACGTGCTCGAAGCATGGCCGCTGGCCGATGCGTCCCGCTTTGACCCGGCCCACCCGAAGTTCGACGTTGACGTGCTGGTCATCGGGGCGGGCGGGGCCGGCGTGTCAGCGGCACTTGTCGCTGCCGAGCACGGCGCCAAGGTGCTCACCGTCACCAAGCTCCGGATCGGCGACGCCAACACGATGATGGCGCAGGGCGGCATCCAGGCCGCGGACAAGGCGAACGACTCGCCTGAGCGGCACTACCTCGACGTGCTGGGTGGCGGACACTTCAAGAACGTACCGGAGCTGGCGCGGGCACTCGTCAGCGACGCGCCCGGCGTCATCGAGTGGCTGGAAGAACTCGGCGTGATGTTTGACAAGGAAGCCGACGGGACGATGATGACCATCCACGGCGGCGGCACGTCGCGCAAGCGGATGCACGCGGCGCGCGACTACACCGGCGCGGAGATCATGCGTACCCTCCGCGACGAGTTCCGGAACCGGCAATTGGAGCTGGTCGAGTATTGCGTCGCGGTCGAACTCCTCACCGATGAGAAGGGTGCCTGCACCGGTGCGGCGTTCGTTAATCTCGAAACCCAGGAGCATTTCACCATACGGGCGAAGACGACAATCATTGCCACCGGTGGCTGCGGCCGGCTGCACGTTCAGGGGTTTCCCTGCACCAATCACTACGGCGCGACTGCCGACGGGCTGGTGCTTGCCTACCGGGCCGGCGCGAAGCTCGGGTTCATCGATACTATTCAGTACCACCCGACCGGCGCGGCCTACCCGGAGCAGATATTCGGCCTGCTCATCACCGAGAAGGTCCGGGGCGTGGGCGCGCACCTCGTCAATGCCGAGGGCAACAGGTTCATCTACGAACTCGAGAGTCGCGACGTGACGGCCTCGGCCATCATCCGCGAGTGCAAGGGCAGGAATCTCGGCGTGACGACTCCGACCGGCCGCTTCGGTGTCTGGCTCGACACCCCGCTCATTGAGGTGCTCAAAGGTCCGGGCGCGGTGAAGAAGAACCTGCCCGCGATGTACCACCAGTACGAGCGGTTCGGGATCTACATGGACAAAGAACCGATCCTGACCTACCCGACTCAGCACTACCAGAACGGCGGCATCATCATCAAGGACTCGGGGGAAACCGGCGTCAAGAACCTGTACGCGGCGGGCGAGGTGGCGGGCGGCATCCACGGCCGGAACCGGCTGATGGGCAACTCCCTGCTCGACATCCTGGTATTCGGCAAGCGTGCCGGGTCCGCCGCCGCCGAGGCTGCGAAGTTGGTCACGCTCGACGGCAGTGGGTTCAAGCACGTCACCGCCTTCGAGTCGGAGCTCAAGGCCGCCTCGGTCCCGACCGAGCGCCGCTCGCCGATGCTCCTGCCCGAGTACCGGCGGGACGAGTTCAAGACTCCGCTTCCGTTCGCTGCCCTCGGCTGCGAGTGACATCCGCGACGACCTCGCCGCCCGAGTGGGCGAGCGCGGGCCCCGCGATTGAGGTCGCGGACCTTACCCGCCGGTTCAAGCTGTTTACGGCGGTCGACGGCATATCCTTTACCGTCAGAACCGGCGAGGTATTCGGATTCCTAGGTCCCAACGGTGCCGGCAAGACGACGACGGTGCGGATGCTCTGCACTCTCATTCGCCCGAGCGGCGGCAGCGCCAACGTGGCAGGGCACGACATTTCCCACCGGCAAACGGACGTCCGGCGTTCCATCGGCATCATCTTCCAGGACCCCTCGCTCGACGACCGGTTGACAGCGCGCGAGAACCTCCGGTTCCATGCCATGATCTACAAAGTGCCAGGCAGCGAGGTGAAGGCGCGCATCGCTGACGCGCTCGAGTGGATGGATCTCACCGACCGGGCCAATGACCTGGTGCGCAACTTCTCCGGCGGGATGAAACGCCGTCTGGAGATCGCGCGCGGCCTGCTCCACTCGCCGCGCGTGCTGTTCCTCGACGAGCCGACCCTCGGCCTCGACCCGCAGACCCGCTCGCGTATCTGGGAGCGTCTGCTCCGGCTCCGCCGGGAGCGGGGTACCACGCTTTTCCTCACCACCCACTACATGGACGAGGCCGAGAACTGCGACCGCATAGCCATCATCGACAACGGCCGAATCATCGCCCTCGACACCCCGGCCAGGCTCAAAGCCCAGGTGCGGGGGGACTGCATCCACCTCGAGACCGCGGACGACGCTGCGGCTGAGGCCGAGGTGAAGCAGCGGTACGGCGTCGAGGTCCTGCGGGACGCGACCGGGCTGCACTTCGAGGTTGAGAACGGAGCCGCGTTCGTGCCCGGCTTGGTGCGCGAGCTTCCGGTGCCGGTGCGCACTGTCAGCGTGCGGCCGCCGACTCTGGAGGACGTGTTCCTGAAACTCACCGGTCGAGAGATCCGCGACGACGAGGCGAGCGGGCACGACAAACTCAAGAACCGGCTCAGGCGAATGGGGAGAGCGTGGAGATAGGAACCGGGCGAAGTCAGAAGCTAGATGCTAGAACACAGAGCGCAGAACGACGGGTCACTCTAGCTTCTGCAATCTCGCTTCTAGCTTCTAGCTTCGTTTGAGTATGATAGACCTCGCCTGCATCCGCATG
>JAFGRF010000246.1 GCA_016935295.1 Caldifarciminota bacterium
CGCTGTCAGAGCCCGGGACAACGTAGTAAACCCCGGGCGGAAGGAGGCTAACATCATTCGCGCCCGGCGCCAGGTCCATCGCCTTGCGGCCGCAGATGTCGAGCAGCGCAGCGCGGGACATGACCGAATTGCGTTCGGGTAATTCGGATCGTGTCCCAAGCGAGGACAGGAATAACACTCCTCGAACGACGGTCGGGCCTACGTTCGCCGTTCGTACTTCGGCGCTCGGCGTTTCAGATACCCCAGCCCCGGCCGGTATCCAGACCGGCATCGCCGCATCGCCGAGCAGGTTCCATTCGAACAGACACCAGCGGTACGTTGAGCTGGTTTCGGCCAGGGGCACGGCATCGGCCCAGGCGTGGACGATTGCCTCGAGGCTGCCCTGCGTGGTGTCGGCGAAGAGGCCGCGGACGAAGCCCTCGACCATGACAAACGAGCCGCCCCGCTGTGGATTCTCCTTGGGTCCGCCCAAGCCGTAGCGCGAGTTGCTCGCCACGGCAAGGCCGCCGCCATTCGGGTTCTGCATGAAGTACTCGGAAGCGCAGTCCGCGGTATCGAACTCGCCTGCCGAGCAGCCCACGGAGGTCATTATCGTATAGGTGCCGCCGTTGGTGAATTGCGCCAGGTCGTTGCGGTACATAACGTAGCCGTGGTTCATGTAGCCCATGCCCATGCCGAAGTAGTTGCAGTGGTCGGCGTGAATCCAGATGTGCTGACCTTGGTTGAGCAGGTCCGTGACAGCGGTCATGTGGTTGCCCGCGTGGCTGTCGTAGACCTTGGTACACGGCTTCAGCGTGGACGGGATGTAGGCCGAGTCGTAGAGCTCCATCGTCGTTTCGCAGTAGACGCTGTCGAAGATGTCGAAGCCCGAAAGCAGCACATTGCGCAGGTACTGCTCATCTGGGTTCCCTGTGTAGGTCAAGAACTTGTCGACGAAGATATCCGCGGCCGCAGTCGTGGTCGCGGGCACGCGCCCGACGAAGACATCCGGGTACATGTCACAGGAGTCCTCGGGTTCGCCGTACAACCCGTCGCTGTCGGCGTCCCAGGTGCCGTCGAGGTCGGCATAGTAGAGGTCGGCCGGAATGGAGTCGAGCAGTATCGGGTTGTACCCGGTGGCATCAACCCAGGCGCGGCGGCAGGGCACTATCTCCACGTCGCCACCGAGCAGGATGTGCGTTGTGCCCCAGTTCTGGTAGGCGTAGCGGATGAAGTTGCGGATCTTCTCCGGTTCGTCGCGTCCGCTGAACTGGGCATAGATGTCCTCGGTCGCAACGACCGTGTCGCTCAGCCCCAGGTTGTTCTCGACGAAGTCGCACAGCGGGGCGAAGTGCGGCACGAATGAATCACAGGTTATCACGACGTGCGCGTAGTCCTGGCCTGCGGCTGGCACCAGCGCCAGCGCGAAAATGAGTGCTACTCGGTTCACCAAGCCTTCTAGTTCAGGACCACGACCCTCGCCGGGCGTGCACCCACAGCGGTCACGAAGTAGACGCCGGGCGCAAGGCGGCTGACATCGTTGGCGCCAGGAGCAAGGTTGAGCACCTTGCGGCCATCGATGGAAAGGAGGGAGGAGTGAGGAGAGAGGAGTTGCGGAAGGAGCAGGACGCCGCGGACGATTGTCGTCGCGTTCGTCGTTCGCAGTTCGGCGTTCGGCGTTTCCGCGACTCCGCCGCCGGCCGGCACCCAGACCGGCATCGAGGGCTCACCCGCCAGCAGGAACTGGTAGTGGCACCAGCGCCAGACAATGTTCGTGTCCGCGAACGGTGCGGCCTGGGCCTGGCCGGTCGCGAGCCCGGCAAAGGAGCCGTTGCCCGGACCCTGCCAGAATCCTTCCAGCGCCTTCTCGCAGTAGTAGTGGGAGCCGGTGCGCAGGGGTCCGGGGCTCACGCCGAATCCGATGCGGGTGTTTCCGAACGTTGCGACGCAGCCGCCGTTTGGCGCGGTTAGCAGGACCTCGGCCACGCAGTAGCTGGAGTCGAACGCCGAGGGGTAGCATCCGGCCGCGAGATTGATTGAGTAGTCCGGGGCGTTGGTCATGTCGTCGAGTTCGTCCCACCACATCAACCAGCCGTGGTTGGTGTAGCCGCAGCCCATGACATTGTAGTTGCAGTGGTCGTACTGGACCCAGATGTGCACACCGCGGTCGAGTACGTGCTTCACCGAGTCTTCGTGGTTGCCCGAGTGGCTGTCGTAGACCTTGATTGCGTGCATCGAGGCCGGGCGCAGCAGCGTGTCGTAGATCTCGCACGCCTCCTCGCCGCAGAAGCCCGGGGAATAGTCGAACCCGGCCAGCAATACGTCCTGGAGATAGGGTTTGGTCGAATCGCCTGTGTACTCAAGGTAGCGGTCGGCAAAGGCCTGCATCTCGGCGGGCGTTGCCAGCGGCAGGCGGCCGAGGAGGACGTCAGGAATGAGGTCAACGGAGTCTTCCGTTTCGCCGAACCGGTCGTCGGCGTCTTTGTCCCAGTCGCCGTCGAGAGCCGAGTAGTAGAGTTCGGTCGGGATCCAGTCCTTGTAGGTCGAATTGATATCGACATAACAGACCCGGCAGGGAATCTGTTCGTTGTCGCCCGCAAGCAGCACCGCGGTCGTGCCCCATTCCGAGTACGCGCTCTTGATGAAGTTGCGGATTTTCTCCTGGTCGTCGCGCCCGGTTGAGGAAGCGAGAACGTCTGCCAGGGACACGCAAGTGTCGTTGACCCCGCGTGACTCGATCCGCGCGCAGACCGGTGCAAGCGCCGGCATCAGCGAGTCAGGCGCGATCGTCAGGTGGTCGTATTGCCGGCCGAACATCAGGGCCGGCAGCATCAGCGCTGCCGTACACAGTGCGTATCTCACAGCACCAGGTTAGCTGACCGCCATGATAGTGTCAACGTGCGAAGCACCTCTGCAAAGGAGTCAGTATCCCAGGTCCAGGTCGACCGGGTTGAGGAAGTCGGTCCGTCCCGCCGTGAATCGGCGGATGTTCTCCACGACTTCGTCCCAGCGCGCGAGGTCATCCAGCGGCGATGCGGCCCGGTGCGGCGAGAGCACGACATTGTCGAGTTCGTGGAACGGGAGCCGGTACGGATACTTCCTACCCTCCGTATCAGGCTCGGGCCGGTAGTCGTACCAGACGTCAATCGCCGCGCCCCGGATGGTGCCTTGCTGCAGTGCCCGGTACAGCGCCTCTTCGTCAAACACCGGGCCGCGCCCGACGTTCACCACGAGCCCGTCCGGTCCCAGGAGTTCGAGTTCCCGTGCGCCGATGAGTCCGCGCGTAGCGTCCGTCTCGGGCAGTGCGGCAACCAGGACGTCCACCTGCTGAAGGAACCGGTCGAGTTCGGTGGGTCCGAACCGAGTCGCCGGGGTCGGCATCGGCTCATTCCTGCCCGCCCATTCCCGGCGGAGTACCGCGAAGGTTGTGTCGAACCGCGAGAGCAAGAGATGTACGTGGCGGTTGACCCGGCCGTAGCCCAGCAGGCCGACGGCGCGACCGCGCAGCGGTATGGACTTCGCGTCGGAGTCTCCGGTGCGCCACCGGCCCTGCCGCATCCAGCGGTCGTGCTGCACCACGTGATTCGTCAGCGCCAGCAGCAGGGCGACCGCGTGCTGGGCCGTGAAGCCGGCATTGCCGTGGCCGTTGGTGAGTACGACACCGCGCTCCCGGAACTGCCTGAACCTGGGCAGCAGGTGCTGCACGCCGGCCCCGGGGTTGATGAACAGCTTCAGCCGTTTCGCCGCTTCGAGCGTCATCTCGTCCGGGCGCCAGCCGACGATTACATCCGCGTCGGCGGCGAGTGAGTGAAGAGTTTCGGGTCGAGTATCAGGTGGAAACACGAGCCTGACGCCCGCGGTATCGCGCAGTCCGTGCTCAAGGTAATGACGAAGATCATCGCGCGGTTGCCAGATGAACAGAACGGCCGTTTTGGGGTTGCTCAGGTTCCCTCGGGGCTATCTCTGTACCACCAGCTTGGTGCCGTCCGGAGCACTCCGATTCACGCGGGACGTCGAACGCACAAAGTACACGCCGGGCGCGAGGTGCGAGACGTCGTTGGGGCCGGGGCGCAGGTCGAGTACCTTCTGCCCGGAAAGAGAGAAGAGTGAAGAGTGAAGAGTGAAAGCAGACGCGGGCAGATAGAGGCAGCCGCGGACTATGGTCGCCGAGTTCGGCGTTTGATGATTGGCGCTCGGCGTTTCCTCGGTTCCGGTCACGCAGAGCGAGTCGACCTTGAGCATCCAGGCGTCGAAGCTCGGCGTGGAATAGGTGTAGCTGCTCCCGAATGCGATGCAGCCGCCGTCGTCGGTCGGCTGGGCGCGTACTATGTGGTCCCAGTTGTCCTTGGTGATGTTTCCCCAGGCTGACTGCCATACGAGGTTGCCGAGCGAGTCGGTCTGGACGACCCAGCCTTCGCCTTGGTGAGCGTCGTCGGTTCCGGACAGCAGAAAGCCGTGGTCCGGCAGCATGGACACCGACGAGAATATCCCGCCTTCGCCGTAGACTCCGGAGAACGTCCGGGTCCAGAGTGTGTCGCCGTTGGCAGCCAGCCGCACCAGCCAGCCGTCGCGCGTTGTGCCGGGCTGGCCGCTGAACGAGTAGGTATAGCCCGCGAAGGCGAACCCACCGTCCGCGGCGCCCACAATCTCCGCAGCGGCGTCGTTGTACTGCCCGCCGTAGAGCCGGGTCCAGAGCGTGTCGCCGAGCGAATCAGTGCGCAGCAGCCAGACATCGCGCATGGTCACCGACTGGCTGCTGTTGCCGATGACCGCATAGCCGCCGTCACCGCACCGCGTGAGCCGGTACGCGGCATCGTTTTCGGTGATGTAGTAGACGTGTTCCCAGACCTTGCTGCCGAGGCTGTCTACCTGTACCAGGTA
>JAFGRF010000247.1 GCA_016935295.1 Caldifarciminota bacterium
TGGTACAGGTCGGATGACGCGAGGAGGATGACCTTCTTACCTTTGGCCGCCTTGGCGATTGCCTTGCCGACCCGCTCGCACTGCTCGAAGGTAGGCTGCAGCAGCATTATCGGCACGATCTTGAATTTGCCGAGGACGCGCTGCAGGAACGGGACCTCGACTTCGATCGAATGCTCCCGCGCGTGGGCCTGCGGCATGTCGGCAAGGAACTTGTCCTGGGCGATGACCTCCTTGGCCAGCGCCGCGTCGATCGCCGCCTCGCCGAGCGGCGTACGCCAAGCCCCGCTGCCGTACACCGCCGCCTTGTCGAGCATGACGTGGTGACTGGTGCCGAGCATCACCACCGTGACCGAATCCATGCCGGCTAGCAGCTTGAATGCCCGCGCCGCGGTCGGACCCGAAAACGGATAGCCCGCGTGCGGAACCTGGATTCCGACCAGCGTGCCGGAAATGGCCGGCACTTCGGCATCGGCCAGCATCGAGTCGATCATCGCGGTCAGTGTCTTCGCGTCACCCGGGTAGAACTGCCCTGCGACCGCCGGTTGTCTTGCCACGCTAGCCTCCTTTGGCTGCGCGCAGACAAGCTGCGCCAGCACCAGGGCCCCCATCGTCATCACCTTGCGTGCCCGTCCGCAATTCGTCAGTCGCCATCCGTCACTCGACATTCTCTAGAGCTTCGACCACTTCCCGCACCGGTCGCCGTACCGGTCGATCACCTGCTGCTCGCGCAGGGTCTCGATCACCTCGCACCGGTTCGGGCAGCCATCGCATTCAAACGCCCGAGTCTCGAATGCGGTGTCGGCGACGTCGAAACCCGCGAACTTCGTGCCCTTTCCGTCGGTCTCCTCGGACGCCACGATTGCGGCTCCGACCGCGCCCATCACAAGGAAGTGCTCGGGCACGAGCACCTCGTGTCCCAGCATCAACTCGAACGCCTTCTTGACCCCGACGTTCGCCGCGACGCCGCCCTGGAACAAGATGAGCGGGTGTATCTCCTTGCCCTTGGCCACCGTGTTCATGTAGTTGCGGACGATGGCATCACACAGCCCGGCCACGATGTCCTCGGTCGACATGCCGAGCTGGGCCTTGTGGATCATGTCGCTCTCGGCGAACACCGTGCAGCGGCCGGCGATATTCACGCGGTTCTTCGCCTTGAGCGCCAAGGCGCCGAACTCCTCTATCGGCCGGCCCAGCCGGGTCGCCTGGTGGTCGAGGAAACTGCCGGTCCCGGCCGCGCAGACCGTGTTCATGGCGAAGTCGACCGGTATGGCGTCGCGCAGGATGATGATCTTCGAATCCTGGCCCCCAATCTCAATGACGGTCCTTACCTCGGGGTGGAAATGACTGGCCGCGACCGCGTGGGTTATGATCTCGTTCTTGACGATATCGGCCTGTATCATCACTCCAGCCAACCGCCG
Source organism: Caldifarciminota bacterium (assembly GCA_016935295.1). GTDB lineage: Bacteria > Hydrothermota > Tepidihabitantia > Tepidihabitantales > Tepidihabitantaceae > UBA2258. The sequence goes on from JAFGRF010000247.1 coordinate 1,419, forward strand.
GGCCGAACCGGTCGTGCCTGCCCCGAGTATCCTCACCCCCGAGTCGACCTGCCCGCCCAGTTCGGCGAGCAGCCTGCGGATGGAGTCGATCGGATTCCCCTGTGTCCTCAGATAGCGGCTGGCGAGCACGTTGAACTCGCGGTCAACGACCACGCCCTTTGTCGAAATAGAGCCGACGTCAATTCCGATGTAGCCTTCGACCAAGCTTTCTCCTTTTCACGAGGTCAACGAATGCCTCCAGCCGCGTGAGCAATCCGGTCCGCGACGTGTGTTCGTCAAACGACAGCGACAGGACCGGCAGGCCGGTCTCTTCGGACAACTTCTGCAAAGCCTCCAGCGCGATGTTCTCCGGCATGCAGGTGAACGGGAAGATGTGCACGATGCCGTCGAGCCCCTGCTGCTGGAAGTACACCGCCTCGCCTACCGTGCGGATCGCCTCGCCGCCGGGTGACTCCTGCAGGTAGCGGCGCGCGAGCCGGCCGGAGCGCACGAAAGCCGGGTCCGAAGAGAGCAGGTGGCGGATGTGCCGGTACAGGCTCCGCTCGAACACCACCTCGGCACCCATCTTGCCCAGTTCCTTTTCAATTTCCTGGCTGGCGAACTGCTCGATCATGAAGTAGATCTCCCCCACCAGGCCCAGCCGGATCGCAGGCTCACTCCCGTTCAGAGCAAATATCCGCCTGACCTCGCCGCGCGCTGCCTGTATCTCCTTCAGAGTGTGCGCCCGTTCGATGACCGACAGCGCCTTCGGTTTCGCCTGTTCCGCGCCGTCGAAATCCAGCGCCATCTTGCGGTTCAATTGCTGCCTGAACTCCTGCGTCAGGCGGCTCTTGGCCAGGAGCTTTGCCACCGCCCGTATCACCCGGAACGGCGATACGCCGAAGATGCCCGGCATTACCTTGAAGACGAAGTCGAACGGCGAGTACTGCGTCACCGCGATGAAACGGCACTCCTTGCCCAGGTCCTTCAGGGCACGCTCATGGAGGTAGTGGTAGTACCCGAAGCGGCACTTGCGCGCACCTGCCGCCATGAACAGCGTGTCGGCCCCGAGTTCGATGGCCTCAAGCATATTGCCCAGGGTTATCTTGTAGGGCATGCAGATGAGCTCGGGCGAATGGAGTGCTCCCAGCTCGACGGTCCGCCGGGAGTTCGGCGGCGCGAGTATCACCTCGCCACCCAGATCCTCGACGAACGTCTTCAACGCGTAGGTGTCGTAGCCGAGGTTGGGAAACGATGCTTTCATCTGCGGACAGCCGGGTCAGGCCGCTCTTCCCTGCCCGCCGATCTTCAATCTGGAATCTGAAATCTGCAATGCCCTGGCCTGCCTCCGCTCGGCCAGCTCAAGGAACGCCTCAATCCGGGTCACGATTCCGGCAGTACCGGTGTGCTCGTCGATGACCAGTTGCAGGAAGGGTCTGTCCCTCCGCTGCGCCTCATCCCGCATGAACTCGGCCACCAGCGAGTCGGGACCACACCCCATCGAGACGATCATGCACACACCATCCACCTTGTCCACCAGGAAGCGGAAAGCGTTGTACAACTCGCGTTCGTAGACCCAGCGTATGCTGCGGGCGAATCCCTGTCGGCTCCGCAGGACGCTCTCCGGCAGTTCGTCCTTGGTGCAGATCCGGTACCCGTGACCGGTCAACGTGTCCACCATCGGCCGCGATATGAAATCGTCCCCGATGTTATAGAAGTGCCCGAGCAGGGCGACGCGCTTTTCGCCGTCGGGGAACAACGGCGTCCGGTCGTGGACCGGAATATGCCTCCTTGCCCGGGTAAGTGCTCGCGCGACCCGCATCGGGTCGTGACAAAGCTCCATGCCGGCGCGGAAGTGCGGAAGCCACAGGCTGCCTTGTATCTTCGGGGCAACGACGCGGACCCGGTCGCCCGTCATCATGCGGGCGATGTCCACGATGCCGATCATCTTGGGACAGGCGTAGAGCTTGTCTTCAAGCCAGAGCAGCCGCGGCAGGAAGAGCACGTCGATCTTCCCGACCAGCTCCTCAATGTGGCCGGCCACTATCTTGATGGGAAGACATATCTCACTCGAAACGTGGCTCAGCCCCTTCTGCAGCAGCACCTTGTCGGTTCGGCGGCTGACTACGACCTCGGCCCCGATTCCGGCCAGGAACTCCTCCCAGAATCTGCCATAACGATGGTACAACAGGGCCCTGGGAATGCCGACTTTCATCCCGGAATTGTAGGCTTCCAGTGGGCAAAGTCAACACGCAGGCAGCCGCCATCCGCCCCTCTCAGGTTCAGAGGAAGGCCCGCGGAGGTGGCGCAAACCACGCAGTGCTCTGTTCTGGGTCGCCGCCAACAGGTGGAGCCGCTCGAGGAGCAGTCGTCTTGACCCTGCAGGAGCTTTGAGCTAGACTGGCGACACGAGATCGTTCATCGTTTTGTCTTACATCGCTAGTAGGCTTCGGAGGCCCTGCATGAGACTTCTGTGCGGACAGGCCGTGTGGACCTTGCTTCTTGTCGTTTCCGTCTTCGCTCCTCTTCCTGCGCTTGCCTCCATCCCCCTCCCCTTTTCGCCGTCGTGGACTTCCCACGACAACGACTATTCGACTGGCGGAGCGCTAGCGGACGTCAATGGCGACGGCTGGCTCGACTTCCTCATTTCCAACGGCAACGACATGGCCATGGACCGGAACAGCGTGTACATGAACAACCTCGGCACGCTGGACACCATCGCGTCATGGCGTTCGTCGGACAACGGCTACTTCGGCCACTGCTACGCCGGGGACGTGAACAACGACGGCTTCCCCGACCTCGCGGTTGCGTATCTCGGGAGGAATGGCGGCGGCGAACTGACCGCCCGTATCTACCTCAACGACAGCGGTACGCTCGGGACGTCGCCGTGGTGGAAAGCACACGATCAGCATTCGTCGTTCGATTGCTGCCTGGGAGACGTGGACCTGGACGGCGACCTCGATCTTGCTATCACTGCCGGCGATGCCTACCATAGCGAAACCGACTCGGTCCGGATCTACCGCAATAACAGTGGCACGTTCGATACTCTGCCCTTCTGGACCGCACATGAGGGCACCGCGTCCGACGCAATCCGGTTCTGCGACATCGACAACGACGGTGACCTCGACCTGTTCGTCGGCCAGGTGCTGTCGGGTTTGACCCAGGGCTTGATATCCATGTACCGGAACAACGATGGTACCCTTGAGGACGCGCCATCATGGATAGCACGCCAAGGCGTGGGCTGGGTGCTGCGCCTCGCGTTCGGCGACTACGATGGAGATACCTACCTCGACTTGGCCGTGGCTTCCAACAATCAGTATGGAGGAGGCAGCAACAGCATCAAGGTATTCCGCAACAACGCCGGTACGCTCGATACGGTGGCCGCGTTCACCATGCTCAGGTCGAACAGGTACTCGTCCTGCGTGGCATGGGCCGACGTGAATGGCGACGAGTACCTCGACCTTGCCGCCGGTGGGTGGTGGGAACCCGCGGTCGTGTTCGAGAACCACGCCGGCGTTCTGGACACGACACCAGCGTGGTCATGGAGCCCGTCACCCGCAACTGACCTTGTGTGCGAGGCCGTGGTCTGGGGTGACATAACCAATGGCCACCTTTCTTCGGTGAACGAGTCGTACAGCGGGGACGGCACGAGGAAGCTATTCAACATTCACCGCCGGCCCCTGCAGGTGCTCGACAGCATCTACGTCGAGGGCGCTAGGATGCCGGTTGTCGGGTACTGCTTCGACCTGCTCGCAGGGTGGGTAAGCTTTGCGTCTGCTCCGCCAGCGGGAACCAACAACATTGTCCTGTACTATCGCTATTCGGAGGCTCCCGACCTGACAGTGACGAACTGGGACGCACCACACGGTAACTACCTTCTACTGAACACCACCCCCGCCGCGGTCACGGAGACGCCTAAGTTGTTGGCCGCTTCGCGGCTTGTGGCCTGGCCGAATCCGGCTGCGGGGCAGATGAAGATCGACGCCTACTGCCGGACTGCAGGCGACAGGCGAACGGTGATGACCATCCATGACGTGGCTGGCCGGGTCCGGCGAACTTTGGTGAGCAACTCGGGTTCGTGGACTTGGGATGGCTGCGACAAAGCCGGCAGGATCGTGGAACCGGGTGTGTACTTCGCCGCACTCGGCGCAGGCAAACCTGCATTGAAGCTTGTGCGGGTATCGTCGAACTGACGTCTACCCACTTGGCAACGGCGACTGAAGCATCTGGCGAGCGGCTAGCCGGCCTTGCGCGCTATGGCAGCGTGCATTTTCTGGACCGGGTCGAGTCGACCAACAGCTACGCGCTCGGCCTGGCGGGCAAACGAACGGCCGCGGTCGTGGTGGCCAACCGGCAGACCAAGGGCCGGGGCCGCTTCCATCGGCACTGGTTCTCGAACGACGATAGCCTGGTCGCTTCACTGCTGCTGTTCACCGATGCTACCGGCTTCCCACGCCCGTCCCTTCTGGTGCATCTTGCCGGGCTCGCGCTCGCGCGCGCGGTTGAGCAGACTTCGGGCGTGGCAACGCAGATACGCTGGCCGAACGACGTCACGATCGACGACAAGAAGCTGGCCGGTATCCTGTGCGAGAGCCGAGGCAGCGCGGTCGCAGTCGGCATCGGCCTGAACCTGAACCAGCAGTCTCTGCCCGATGATCTGCCTGAGGCGATCTCGCTGCGCATGGTCACGCGCAGGGAATGGGACAGGTTATACCTGCTTGAGAACTTTCTGCGGGAGATGTTCGAGTGCGTCAAGGAGGCCGGCGAAGGCGACTCGGACCGTGCCCTCACCGACATAAAGAAGCGCTCGAGCATCATGCACCGCCGCGTCGAGGTCCGGACATTGCTGCGCAGGCACGTCGGCGCGGTCGTGGACCTTGATTCGGAAGGCCGCATCGTTCTGCGAACCGATTCCGGCCGCCTGGTTGTACTGGGGGCCGGCGATGTACGCAGGCTGAGATGATCCTCACCGTCATCGTCGGCAACACAAATGCACGGTTCGCATGGTTTAACCGCCGACGACTGGCCAAGAACTTAGTCCTGCCGACACCCGCAGTTCACCGTGGTCGTCTGCCGAAGCCGGGCAGCGTTGTCGGGACGGCAGTGGCATCGGTTGTTCCCGACGTCACGGGGAGGCTCGCGCGGAACCTGCTCAAGGCTACCGGATTGGAGCCGCTGGTTGTCGGGCCCCAAACCCAGACCGGGCTCAGGTTCAACTATCGTAGAAAGGACCTCGGTGCCGACCGCGTGTGCATCGCGGTAGGAGCTAACTGCTCGTTGCCGAGCCGGGACGTGGTTGTTTTCGACTTCGGCACCGCGACCACGGTGAACGTGGTTCTGCGGGACCGAGTTTTTGCCGGCGGCGCCATCCTGCCCGGCATCCAAATGTGTCTCGACGCACTTGCCGCCAACACTGCCCGGCTTCCCCGACTGCTCCCGCGCAATGACCTGAGCCCGATCCAGCGCGGTACCCGCGCGGCGCTGCAGGCCGGGGTCGCAGCCCTCTTCGCCGGCGGTATCGACCGCATCATCGACCGGGTCGAACGCGGTCTCAGACGTCCGGTCGTACCGATCTCAACCGGTGGAGCCGCAGTAGTCGCCAGACGCTATACGCGGCGAATCGGCAGCATACGGCCGCACCTTGCGAGCGAAGGTCTGGCCGAAATCTGGTACATGAACCGGGACGCTTGAGAAGAACATGACGAAGCCGAGAATGGTGCTGGGCATCGAGACCTGCGGCAAGTCGACCGGCCTCGCGCTCGTGGATTCCGGCAAAGCCATCGCAGAGCTGGTCGAGGACTCCAGTTGCAGCCACAACGAAGTTCTGATGCCGCTGCTCGACCGGCTGCTCAAGGATGCCGGAGTGAAGATCAGCGAGCTCGCCGGCATCGGCGTGGACATCGGCCCGGGTATGTTTACTTCGCTGCGGGTCGGAGTAGCCACGGCGAAGGGACTCGCGGTCGCTCACCGGATTCCGATTGTCGGCTTGGGCTCACTCTGGGGTCTGGCCCGCACCGCTTTGCCAAGCCTGGATGGCGTGCTCGCGGTGATAGACGCCCGCAAGCAGCAGGTCTACGCCGCCCTTTATCTGGACGGACAGACGCCATTCCCGCCGGTGGTAGCCACGCCCGGGGAACTGGCAACCGAAGTCGACAAGGCGCTCTCCGGGCGGATTAGCCTCGTCACAGCCGGAGACGGCGTCCCTCTCTGCTTCGAGTTCCTCTCGGCAGCCCGAATCGAACACGAGCCGTCCGGAGTTGAAACCCCGTCACCCGGAGTCATAGCAGCCGAGGCGAGTGAACGGATTGCCCAGGCTGAAGTCGACCCCATAGCCTCGCTGGAGCCACTCTACTTGCGCCGCACCGACGCCGAGTTGACTCGGGAACAGAAACTCAACCCGAAGCTCTGACGCCCGCCTTTATGGGGCAGGCGTCGTCATCCACAAGAATGGCGGAGGCGTGTAGGAATCGAACCTACCGGTCCGCTTGTCGCAGACCATACGGATTTGAAGTCCGCCAGGCACACCAGCACCCATACACCTCCGTGAACAACTGAGTGACTCTATCGGGCAAGGCCTCCCCTGTCAAAGGAAGCTCCTGCCGGCCGCGACCCTAGACAAGCCGCGTGCCGTTGATCACGAGCTCGAAACGGCAGTTGAGGAAATCCGCGGCCCGGCGTGAAATGACCATGCGCGAGAGAAATATCTCGAAGTACTCCATCACCGGCGCGACGTTTGTATCAACTGTGAGATCGAACGCTATGCTACGGTCCTTATTGCGAACGGTCAGGGCAGACCGCTTCACGGCGTAGTTGACCCGGTCGTGGATGTCGAAGTTGATCATCTCGGGGTTGCGCACCCGGCTCTTGTGCACGTCGGCTTTGTCGGCGAGTATCAACGCGGCCGACACTTCCGAAACCGGGTTGCCGGTATTCTCGTCGTGGTTCCCGATTGCGGCCATGATCCGGGCCGTCTCACTATGATCCATGCCCAGTCTCAGTAGAATGCCGCGGGCCAGCAGGGCGCTCGTCCGCTCGTGCCGCTCGCGGTTCACCACATTACCGATGTCATGGAGATAGCCGGCGATGGCCGCAAGTTCTGCCAACCGTTCCTCAATCCCGAGCGCAACCAGAATGGAGCGCGCGTTCTTGGCAACGAGCCGCGCGTGCCGCGGGCCGTGTTCGGTGTACCCGAGGACCTCGAGCTGACGGTCGGCTTCCGCCACCAGGGTCACGACTTCGGGGTCTCTGACGATGTCTTTGAGTGTCAGCATATCCTGGTCATCCTGTTGTGCGACGGGCTGAAACCAGCTTCCGGCGTCGTGGCCTACACAACCGACCGGACCGGACTGAGTTGTGAGTCCGGTCCGGGGAACTTGCTGGCCGGCCTCAGTCTTCCTTGAGAGAGAGTTCGCCGGTGGTGAGCGCCTGCTTGAGGTACTCCATGTAGTCCTTCAGCAGGAACTCGTCGCCGACCATATTGTTCTTCCAGCGGACTGATATCTCGTTCGCGCCGAACGTTTTGTCCAGCACGACCTGGAGCTTTGAGCCGCCCTCGTAGTTCTTGTCGTAGACGACAACGCCGCTCGTCGTGGGATTGTCACCGCAGACAGCGTACATCTCTCCCGCCTTGTCGCCGTCATAGTCCCAGTTTTCCGGACCTTTCACCGGCCGCTTGTACATCAGGTACTCGATCATGTTGTTGCACAGCTGTATCACCAACGCGTGGTCTTCGCCCTGGGCCCCGCCCGCGACGTGGTTCGTCAGTGGCAGGTGCAGACAGACTCCGGTCTCGCCTCGGCCCTCTCCGTAGAATATCCGGTCACCGTCAAGGACCTTGCTCAGGTCTCGCCTATACTGGTACAACACTCTCTTGTAATTCTAGACGTTTGGCTCCTGCTGTCAAGCCCCGAGAACCACTACTTTGCCCTCGCGGTATCGACGGCCAAGGACATCGAGCATGTCCTTGGTCATGGCCTCCAGATCAAAGGCCGGCTTCCAGCCCCACTCCTCGCGTGCCGCCGAATCATCGAGCGACATCGGCCAGGTGTCGGCAATCGCCTGCCGGAAGTCTGGCTCGTAGGTACATACGAACTCAGGGATTTGCTTCTTGATGGAGGCGGCGAGCTCACCGGCCGAGAAACTCATCGCGCCGACGTTGAAATCGGAGTGGTGCTTCAACTTCGAGATATCGGCCACGGTCAGGTCGATGGTCGCCTTGATGCAGTCGGGCATGTACATCATCGGCAGGCGGGTGTCCTCGCGCACGAAGCAGGTGTAGCGCTTGTTCCTGACCGCCTCGAAGTAAATGGCGACCGCGAAGTCGGTCGTGCCACCGCCAGGCAGGGTCTCGTGGGAGATGATGCCCGGGTAGCGCAATCCGCGCACATCGAGCCCGTACTTCCTGAAGTAGTAGTCACCCAGCAGTTCGCCCGCGACCTTGGTCACGCCGTACATCGTCCGTGGCTTGAGAATGGTATCGTTGGGAGTGCGGTCCCGCGGGGTCTCGGGTCCAAACGCAGCAATCGAGCTCGGAATAATGACCCGCGCCATATCGTGCTCGCGGGCGCACTCCAGCACCACCAGCGTGCCGTTGATATTCACATCCCAGCACCGCATCGGGTTCTGCTCGCCCACCGCCGAAAGTATGGCGGCCATGTGGACAATGGTGTCGATGTTGTGCTTGCGTACGACCTCTTCGAGGGTCTCCCTCTTCGCCACGTCGATGAAGTAGAACGGCCCCGAGTTCTTCAACGCGTCGCTGGGCGGGGTCTTGCGGCCGGTGGCCACGACGTTCTCAGCCCCGAAGCGCTCACGCAGGGCCAGGGTCAGTTCCGAACCGATCTGGCCGACCGAGCCGGTAACCAGAATGCGTTTGATCTCTTTGACCTTCATGAGAGGAACTCCTTAAAGTGCTTTGCCGCCTCTGCCGGGTAGCAGTCAATATACCAGTCGCGCCATCAAAGTCAAAGGAAACTGGCGGTGGCCGGTCTGGACATCGAAGGGGGTACGGCTATACTGGAGCGTTCCGATACAACGGTGAGTGTAGCTCAATTGGTTAGAGTACCTGACTGTGGCTCAGGATGTTGTGGGTTCAATTCCCATCACTCACCCTGGGTGCAGCATGCGGAAACCGGCCGGAGTTGCTTCCGCGCCGGAATCCGCTACACTGCAACCGGATTCAGGTTCGGGCCGGACTGCTGGCCGGCGCGTGCGCCCGTAGCTCAACTGGACAGAGTGCCGGGCTTCGAACCCGTAGGTTGCGCGTTCGAGTCGCGCCGGGCGCGGTCGACAATTGTGGTGCAGGGACGTCACCGTACAGCGACGTCGCCTGACGCGAAGACATGTGCCCCGCTAGCTCAACCTGGTAGAGCAGCGGATTCTTAATCCGTTTGTTGCCAGTTCAACTCTGGCGCGGGGTACTTTTCTTCCGTTGTGACCAGAACAGGGAGGCTCCCGATGGATGATTCCTGCGACGAGTAAGGACCAGCGATGCAAGTGATCATCTGCCTGCTGATGGCGGCCAACGCCGCCTTCGTCCGCGTTCCGCAGAAGACGGTCGCCCCGACAATCCAGTCGCGCGAGGTATGGGTCTTCTTCACGGACAAGGGTATCTACAGCCAAACTGACTATGAGGCGGCCGTCAGCGCCGTGGGTCGCGGCGCGGCAGTCCGCTCCGGCATAAGCCCCGACTTCAATGACATCCCGGTGCGCGCGGACTACATCCGCCGGATCGAGGAACTTGGCGGCCGGCTGCGTACGGTGTCCAAGTGGCTGAATGCAGCAAGCTTCGACATGCCGCCGGACCTGGTGGCCCAAACATACGCACAGCCATTCGTGTACGACATGAAGCCGGTCGTGTCCCGGACTGCGGTCGAGCCGAGCTTGTTCCCGCTCACTCGGGTTACCGCCCCGAATCAGTACCGGTCAACCGATACCGCATATGCGCATCGTTTCTACGGACCGTCGTATGAACAAGCCCAGATGATGGGCATTCCGAGCCTGTTCTTCCGCGGGTACTACGGCTCGAATGTGAAGCTGGCGATGTTCGACACCGGCATCAAACTCACCAACCGCGGAATCTCACGGGCACGAATCTACAAGCAGCACGACTTCATATCCGGGGACAA
>JAFGRF010000248.1 GCA_016935295.1 Caldifarciminota bacterium
CCAACGAAGGCAAAGTGGTCATGGTTGCCGACAAGAAAGCCGAGGACAGACTGCTGGCCCGGATGCGCAGGCATCGGCTGGGAAGGCGGTCCGCGAGCATCGGCGAAGTCGTGAAAGGACGCGAGGGCGTCTGGCTCAAGACCCGGCTGGGTTCTCTGCGGCCGTTGATAATGCTCGAAGGCGAGCAGTTGCCGCGAATCTGCTAGGCCACTGACCTGATTCCCGAACAGGATTTCGCCGTCTAATAGTCCAATGCCAAGTGACACAGGCGCTGCGTCCGAGGGTCGCGGATTCACCATGGACCAACTCAGCCGGCACATGCAGATCGAGGGCATCACCGGCAACCGCATAACCGGACGTATCTACGATCCAGTGCCCGACAACCTCGCAGCGCTCAAAGAGGTATTCAGGCAGGCAGGTAACATCGCCTACTTCGAACGGACAGCGGAAGGCCACGCAGTGACCTATGGCTACCCTCCGCCGAAGCGCAGGCGTAGACTTTGGGTGAACGTGCTGTTATTCGTGCTGACCGTCGGTACGACGCTGCTGGTCGGTTCCGTGAACCGGGGCGGGAATCCGTTCAAGCACCCGCTTGACTTGTTCCTGCTCGGCTGGCCGTTCTCGCTCAGCATCATCCTCGTATTGGGCAGCCACGAGTTGGCGCACTTCGTTACGGCCCGGCGTCTGGGCGTGGAGGCTACGCTGCCGTATTTCCTTCCGGTCCCACACCCGATGACTGGGACGATGGGCGCGTTCATCCGGATTCAGTCGCCGGTGCCGACCAAGAGCGCGCTCGTGCGCGTCGGGGTGTCGGGTCCGCTGGTCGGGTTCCTTGTCGCCATTCCGGTCAGTTTCATCGGCCTGCTCCTTTCCAAGCCGGTTGCGGTAGACGCGTCGCAAGGCATACAGCTAGGCTCGCCGCTCATCTTCTGGCTGATGTCCGAGCTGGCGCACCCCAGACTCGGGCCGGGCATGGACCTGATGCTGCACCCGGCCGCGTTCGCGGGCTGGCTCGGGCTGTTCGTGACCGCGCTCAACCTGCTGCCGATAGGGCAGCTCGACGGCGGACATGTCGCCTATGCGGTGTTCGGCAGGCGGTGGCAGAAGCTGAGCTGGATTGTCATCGCGGCTCTCGTGCTGCTGGGCTTCTTCTGGCTGGGCTGGCCTTTCTGGGCGGTGCTCGTTGTCGTGCTCGGCCTCAGGCACCCGCCGCCACTCGACGACCTGACTCCGCTCAAGAAGCTCGACTGGCGTCTGGTTGCGGCCGCAGTCCTGATCATGGTCCTCACGTTCACGCCGGTCCCGTTCGGTTCCTTCCGGTTCTAGCACGCTTGACGCATCACGCACAACGCTTGATGGCCGGATCCGGCGTATTGGGTGACGCGTCAAGCATCAAGCGTGCATCGTCTCCTTTCTTGACTACCAGAGGCTTCCGCCTAGGATAGACGGATGTTCCCGACAATTCTCAAGATCGGCGGCCTGCACATCTACTCCTACGGCGTGATGCTTTTCATATCGTTCGTGCTGGGCATAGCCGTAGTCGAGCATCGGGCGAAGAAGTTCGGTGTAGACCCGAAGAAGGTGACCGACCTCGCGCTCTGGGTCCTGGTTGCCGTCGTCGTCGGCTCAAGGCTCTTCTACGTCGCGTTCCACTGGCAGGAGTTCAGCCACGACCTCATCGGCATTGTCGCGTTCTGGCGGGGAGGACTCGCCGGCCTGATGTTCTACGGCGGTTTCCTCGGCGGCATCATCGCCGGCGTGCTGTTTATCCGGTTCAACAAGCTGCCGGTGCGGAAGCTGATGGATGCGGTCGCTCCGGCAATAGTGCTCGGCGAGGGATTCACCCGCATCGGCTGCTTCCTGAACGGCTGCTGCTTCGGGCAACCGACGTGCAGTCCGTTCGGTTTGGTTTTCCCGCCCAACTCCCCGGCGGGCGCCACCTTCCCCGGGCAGCCAATCCACCCGACTCAGCTCTACTCGTCCGCGGCCGGGTTCATCATGTTTCTGTTCGCGCTTGTGCTCGAGCGGCGCAGGCTCAAGCCGGGCGTGCTGTCCGCAATCCTGCTCATCGTCTATTCGCTCTTCCGGTTCGGGATTGACTTCGTCCGCTACTACGAGGATAGCGCGAATCTGTGGGGCAACCAGATCGTCGCGCTCTGCCTGACCGCGGTCGGAGTTGCTCTGCTTGTCCTGTTCCTACGCTGGCCGGCCAAGGGCACAAGCGCAAGCACAAGCAGCGGCACGCGTCGGTCAGTTCGGGCTTGAGCTTCCTTGCTTGAGCTTGGGCTTCCCGGGTAGCGTCCGCTTCTTCCTCAAATCCGTCGCCGATTTCATATACCCGCCGGTCTGCTACGGCTGTGATACCGAAGTCGAAGAGGGGCTGGTCTGCGAGGGCTGCCGGCTGGCGCTCTTCACGCATGAACTTGCGGTTTGTCCGAGGTGCGGACGACCCTGCACCCGGACCGCAGAGACCTGCGGTCAATGCCGCACGCCTTTCCACCTGAGCCGTGTACGGGCACTCGGCCTCTACGTTCCACCCTTCGACAACCTCGTGCAGGCCTTCAAGTACTCAGGCAAGACCAAAGTGGGAGAGCTCCTGGGACAGGCCCTGGCGGCGCTGGTGCGGCAGGACGAGGTGCTGTCAGCCGTGGACGCGGTCTGCCCGGTCCCGCTTCACCCGTCACGGCTGCGCGAACGCGGGTTCAACCAGTCCTTGCTGCTGGCCGCGGCTATCTCAATGGGCACGCGCATCCCGTTGGCAGAATGCCTGACGCGCACCAAGAACACGGCGACCCAGACGCGGAAGATGAACTCCGAGGCCCGGCTAAGGAACGTCGCCGGCGCATTCCGGCTCAGGCCCGATGTCCCCGTCGACGGTAGGAGAGTGCTGCTCGTGGATGACGTGATGACGACCGGAGCTACGCTGGACCAGGCCTCGCAGGCGTTGTTGAAAGGCGGGGCGGCTAGTGTGCTCGGGGTGGTGGTAGCAGCTGCCCACGCAGGCGTGGGGACATGACCCAATTGTCCTCAATTGGGATCGTGTCCCAAGCCGGGCAGCGTATCGTATCCCGAGCCCAAACGGGCCAGAATTCGCGCCAGCGAATCCCGCGTCCGTCCGAACTGAGGCAGGAATGCCTTCTTGACCGGGCTGCGGCGCGGTGGCTTCAGCCGGAGGGGATTCACGGCTGAACCGAACTTCCGCACCTCGTAGTGGAGGTGTGGGCCGGTTGAGAGCCCCGTCGAACCCACGTAGCCGACGAGCTGCCCCTGCTTTACTGAGGCTCCCGACCGGATTCCCTTTGCGAATCCCGACAAGTGTCCATAGCGGGTCTCGTATCCCTCGGCGTGCCTGACAACGACGAGCCGTCCGTAGCCACCTGACCAGCCCGCCGACGCAACGCGACCGTCCGATACGACCTCGACCGGTGTGCCGCGCGGTGCCACATAGTCGACTCCGGAGTGCTGGCGTACGCGGCGGAGAATCGGGTGGAAGCGGCGTCCGAAGAACGAGGAGACGCGCGAGAAGCGGAGCGGCGACTTCTGGAAGGTCTTGCGCAGGTTCTGGCCTTCGGCGTTGTAGTAGTCGGTAGTGCCTTCGGGGTCCGTGAACCGGTACCCCGAGAACAACCCGATCTGGCCCCAGTAGGTTGCCGCCAGGACTACACCGTAGCCGATGCAGGATGAGTCGCAGTACTTCCGCTCAAACAGTATCGCGAAGCTGTCGTTCGGCTGGACCTCGGAGAAGAAGTCGATCTCCCAGCCGAAGATGTCGGTATAGTCCATGATGAGCTGAGGGGTTTCGCCCAGTGCCATCATCGTCTCGTAGAGCGAGCCCTTGATTGTCCCTTTCACGAACGCCGCGGTCATCGTGATGTACTTGTAGAGCATCGAGACGCGCACCTCGCCTGATGCAACGTCGACTCGATACACTCTCGTCACGCCCTGCGCGTACAAGAGCCGTGGCGCCGGTCCCTCGTCGGTCACTTGATCCCTCGAACCCTCGATCCCTTGGTCCCTTTTTCTGAGCACAAACAGACTATCGCCGGGCCGCATCGCCCGCAGGTTGAAACCCGCTGCGCGCAGGGCCGGAACAACGCGGCCGATGTCCTGGGTCGAGAACCCGGCGCGGGAGAGCAGAGAGGTCATGACTTCGTTCGGCTTCACCACGTACGCAGTAGTGTCGAAGGCTGCAGCCTCTGCCTGGGCTTGCGCTCGTGCCTGAGCCTTCTTCCTGTTCTCACGTACGCGATGCGCGCGTGGGACCAGCACGGCCAGTAGTATGAGGGCGACAATGAAGCCTAGCGTCAGTCCGACCGCGACCCAGCGACCGTAGCGTGGCGGCTCTTTGGGTCTGGGAGGAACCGGCCGGCCGTGGAAAGGCGGCAGCGGTCCGTGTTGATGCTGAGGCGCGACCGGTGTCTCAGGCACGGACTAGATGATACAGGCCTGCCGGTTTCCTTTCAACCCGTAATCGGCGGACACACAGCCGGCCCGTTCCGTCTTGGCTTCAGTAGCCCTGCCGTGCAGGGCGTTGACTCGGAACTCACGCACGTGAGGCGGACCAGACCGTGAGCACGACGCCGGCCATACCTTGCGCTGGAATGGCACTGATGGCTCTGGTCGAGTCGTACCTGCCGGCGTGTACTTCGTCCGCTTCTCTGC
>JAFGRF010000249.1 GCA_016935295.1 Caldifarciminota bacterium
CACGAGCATGTCCATGTCGGTCGCGCCCTTGACTCGAGTCCCCTTCGCATAGGACCCGCAGAAACTGGCGCCCTGCAGGTAACGTCCGCCCCATTCGATGATCGGACTCCTCAGCTCCGCGGCGGCGATTTCGGCCGGCGAGCCGTCGCCGCCCGGCAGGTCATACTTCGTCAGAATTGAACGAACATACTCATCCGGAATCATCGTACCTCCTCCGGCGCCGCCCGCGCCGGCAAAGCTACAAATCTACCCTGCTTGCACCCGGGCTCGCTGCCTTCGCCGGGGTAGCATAGGATATGCGGCCTTGGCTGGCTGTCAACAACGTCACGGCGCGGACGCGGATGCGGCCACGCTCCCCTGACTTCCTCAATCTCCAATCTGCAATCGAAGATCTGAAATCTGGAATGCCTCGCACCTCGTTCCTTTGACTTCCTCGATCTTCAATCTACAATCTGGAATCTAGAACCGTAGGGGCCGTTAGCTCAGTTGGTAGAGCACCTGATTTTTAATCCGGTGGCCGCAGGTTCGAATCCTGCACGGCCCACTTTCCCGAAGCAATAGGTCCAGGATTCGTGCGGCCACCAGCGTGGCCGATGCGCCTCCTGCGCGGCCGAATTTGCGGACTAGGACGTGCGGGATTCGTGCGGGTGGCGTCGGGGACGCTGGCGCCTGGCGACCACCCTTGGCTTGGGTGCCCCTCTGCGTTGCGGGTCCTTCATCGCAGTCGGGAACCGATCTACGACGCGCAGGCGGCCGAATCGGGAGTATGGCATGTACGGCACAAGTCGTCTCCGCGTCACAACTGCTCCGCGTCGGTCTGCGCTGACTTGGTCCGGCCCTTCTCCTTGCGGAACGACCCGCGCACGCGCTTCCTGGACCTTCACGGCCATCAGGTGCACGAGGCATATGACCAGCTGGAGCGCAACAACGGCAGTCCTGCCCGCGGAGCCGGCGCGAAGGTAGAATATCGCCAGCGCCAGCGAGACGAGTCCCAGCCCGACATAGAAGAGAGTCACGCGCAGGTGGCTCCAGCCGCTCTGCAGGAGCCTTTCGTACAGGTGGGTACGGTGGGCCTGCCAGAACTTTTCGCCCCTCAGGATACGGCGCAGCAACGTGTAGCTGGTGTCGAACAGGAAGCTGCTGTAGAGAATGACGAAGAACATCATAGGAACCGGCTGACTCCCCGAAGCGGCAAGCCGGATCGCCAGCACGGACAGGACAAATCCCAGAGTGAGACTGCCCACGCCGCCCATGAATACCTGAGCCGGCGGGAAGTTGTACCAGAGGAACCCGAGGCAAGCCGCCGTTACGGCTACGGCAACAGCACCCTCGAACGGATGACCCGTGGCGAAGGCTGCCGCAGCGACGCCCACGGAGCACACAACGGCCAAGCTGTTCGCAAGGCCATCCGCGCCGTCGATGAAGTTGAAAAGGTTTGTCAGACTGGTGATCCACAGCAGTGTCAGCGGAACCGCGGCCCACGCGAACGTAATCCCGGGACCCCAAGGCAGCGAGAAACCATGCAGTGCCATGCCTCCACCTATGACCAGCATGGCCGCGCCCACCTGCAGTAGCAGACGCCAGTGTATGGGCGGGTTGCGGAAGTCGTCCCAGAGACCGACGGCTGCTATGAGCGCCGCGGCGACGGCGAAGAGAATGAGTCCTTCGCGCGACTCCCCCTGACTGCGCGAGCCAATGATCAGCAGGGCAAGCACGAGCGAAAGCGCCAGCCCGATCCCGCCGGCCGTGGCCGTTGGGATGTCGTGAGAACTGCGACGATTGGGAACATCAATCGGCGCACCCCTGCCCACTCT
This sequence comes from Caldifarciminota bacterium, assembly GCA_016935295.1. Lineage (GTDB taxonomy): Bacteria > Hydrothermota > Tepidihabitantia > Tepidihabitantales > Tepidihabitantaceae > UBA2258. Next base: position 1,815 of record JAFGRF010000249.1, read on the forward strand.
GCCCAAAACAAGACGCGCGCCTACAGAGGACACCGCAAGCGAAAACAGGCTCAGGCTCAGTACCTTCAGTTCAAACACAACATGGCCTTCTCAGTCCGGTCCAGTCCCAACACAGACAAACGCCCCGCGGCGGCAGTCGCGCTGCGGCAGACGGAACTCGATGACGTGCTGGTTGCCTCCAATTCTAGCATCACAAATGTCACGACGAGCAGATTCTCGCCAGACCGCGTCGGCGTGACCTAGTGGACCCCGGATCAGCTCTCCCCCCTCCCCAGCAGAAGACTGCTGGTGAAAAAAGAAAGAATGCCGGCGAACTATGACATGCACGTTCCGTTCCACGCACGCCAATGCCTAGTACAAAGGTATCATCCTCTGGCTAGGTGAGTTGCCGCTCGCCAGCACCGAGTGACTGAGACGGGTATCCCGCGCACCGCTTCCTTTTGCGGCAGGTCACGGCGATTGCTGACGCAGATTGCCGAGTCAGCACCGGTCTACGGTGTCAAAGTCCCTCCCCAGACTTCTCGAAGCGGGTGGTCTCCAAGTTCGTCTGGAACCCATCTGTACGTCACTACCTCCCCATCAGTTCTTGATGGAAAATGTCAGTCTCGTACAAGGCCGAGGTGAGCCGACAGAGTGAAATCCATCTCAAACAGAGTCACGCGAACCCGCACAAGGCACTGGGTCACCTGCTGCCCAAACAGAGGTTCGCCTATTCCGACAGCGTTAATGCGAGGCATCACTTGCCACCGCATCCGGCACAGCGTCGGTTAGACGCGCAAGTCAAAACCCAAGATGCAGACACCAGGAGTCAAGAATGCCCTGAAGGCGGCAACCTGCAGGAGTCGGACGACACCGGGATACGGGCGAGAGGCTGAAGCGTATTGGCGAAAACGACGACCATTCGAGCTTGCCGTATGGAGTCCTGCGAGCCGGATGCGGGAAAGACCCTGCGGGTGGCGATTAAAAGGCACATCTACCCGACACGATGCAGCCGGCACCTCGACTTTCCACGGAGCGGTTGTTTTGCTTGCCTGAGCATCGCTCATACGGTATATTCCTAAGCTCTTGGAGTATACCGTCGTCGGTTGGCGCTGGAAGCCGGGACCTGAGGAGCCGCCTCTCGTTCGGCTGTCCGTACTGCTATCTCAGGAGGGCGCAGACTACTCGCTGCCAGAATCTACGGCAATGACGTTGGGAAAACCAACTCCTATCCCTACGGTCCGATCTTATCCGAGGCTAGGTTACTAGGCCACAATATGATACGAAAACAACGACTGCTCCGTGATGGAACGGAAAGTGCACGCTAAGTCCGCTTATGGCTGTGCGCACTTCCCTCGCCGCCTCCCTGATTGTGGGACGCTGGTCAGAGCTGCATGTGGACACCTGCTCGCAGCTTGTGTTGACGAAAGTGAGAACGCAACCGGCTGCGGATAGCCGGAGAATAGCGATCTGACGCGACATGGCTCTGCCTGACATACCAATACCCAACCCCGCTGCAGTCCAGGAAGTGGGGGCAGACGGCTGGACCCTGCTGGTGAACCCGGACACTACCGGTGCGATGGCCGTGAACCAGACCGGGGCCCTTGTCTGGAAGCTGGTAGATGGCCGGCGTACAGCCGATGAGATTATTGCCGCGGTCCGAAGCCGCTTTCCGGATGCGCCGGACAACGTTGCTGAAGACGTGCGGGCACTGCTGACCAAGCTGGCCGACGAAGGGTTCGTCGGCCGGGAGATACCGCTCAAAAGGGGCACTTCATGAGTAAGAAGACCTATCAAACAAACGAGGTCGTTTCTTGCGTGGACGAAGGCGAGGACGGGGCGATGCTCTACAACCCGGACAAGGACGACACGGTCATCCTGAATCCCTCCGGCCGCAGTATCTGGGCCCTGCTGTCCTCGCCTCGGACTCTTAACGATATTGCCAGTAGCCTGGTAGCTGCCTACCCGTGTATCACGCAGGAGCAGGCACGGAAGGACGCGGAGCAGTTCCTTCAGTCTCTTGTGCCGGATTTCGTCACGACCTCAACCGATGAGCACTGAAACGCTACCCATGCCCGACCTGACCGTGCCCGACCCGCCGATGCCGAATCCGGCTGCCGTTCGTGACGACGGCGCCGACGGCTGGACGCTTCTGGTGAATCCCGACACCGCCGGTGCAATGGCTGTGAATGCCACCGGCGTGCTCGTCTGGAGCCTCGTAGACGGCAAGCGTACGATCGAACAGATTGTCACCGCGGTGATGGACCGGTTTCCGGATGCGCCGGACACGGTAAGAGACGACGTGCTCGCGTACCTGACGAAACTGACCGAGGAAGGCTTCATTGGTCAGGAAATACCATTTCCAAGCACGAATCACTAGGAGCGCCGGGAGACCATGGGAAGGGGGAAGAGGTGACACTGAGACCTTCCGCTGTCGGCGTACTCTGTGGCTTATAAGGAGCTAACGCATGAACAAGACAACCTATCGAGCAAATGAAGTCGTATCCTGCGCCGATGAGGACGAGGATGGGGCGCTGCTATACAACCCGGATAGGGACGAAACGGTCCTGCTGAATCCGACCGGCCGCAGCATCTGGGCCCTGCTTGCTGCCCCCCGGACCCTCGACGACATCGCCGGCCACATAACGGCAACCTATCCGAGCGTGACACGCGAGCAGGCCACCCAGGACGCCGACAAGTTCATCCAATCGCTGCTGCCGGACTTCGTCCTCTCCGAAGGGGAGGCTGGCGATGGCCGCTAGCAAAACAGAGACGGCAAAGGTCAACCCGGTATCGCCACCGATGCCGGACATGACCGTGCCGCCGCCTGGTCTCATGCGGTTTCCCAAATTGGTTGACCTGTCGCTCACCGGACGCTGCAACCTCAAGTGCCGCTACTGCTTCTACGCTGACGAGATGAACGCGCTCAATGACATGCCTGCGGAGCGCTGGCACGCCCTTTTCGAGGAACTCGGCAAGCTGGGCGTCCATAGTGTCTGCCTTTCAGGCGGCGAGGTCTTCACCCGCCCCGACCTGTTTGAGCTACTCGATGGCGTAATCGCGAACAAGATGCGCTATAGCATACTCACCAACGGCACGCTCATCACCGAGGATACGATGAAGGAATTTGCGAAAGGCAAGCGTCGCCTGAGATTGAGCTCCATCCAGGTCTCAATCGACGGGTCCTGCGCCGAGATCCACGACAAGAGCCGGCCTCCGAAGAGCTTCGACCGAGCGCTGCACGGCCTCCGACTGCTCAAACAAGCCAGATTCCCGGTGACAGTGCGCGTTACTGTGAACCGCGCCAACGTGAACGATCTGCCCAACATCGCCCGCCTCCTGCTCGAGGATGTTGGTCTTCGCGGCTTCAGCACGAACGAGGCTGACCAGATGGGTTCTGCCCGGTGCTATGGCGACAGCACAGTCCTCACGCGCTCCGAGCGAAAACAGGCGATGGAAACTCTGGCGGGGCTGAACAAGCAGTATGGAGGCAGAATCAGCGCCACTGCCGGACCACTTGCTACGGCTACGAACTTCGCCCAGATTGAGGAAGCTGTCGCTCAGGGTAAGACCGGCATGCCCGGCCGGGGTACTCTTTGTTCCTGCGGCGGGGTTTTCCAGAAATTGGCCATACTCCACGACGGAACCATCGTCCCCTGCAATATGCTGCCCAAGCTCGTCATGGGCGTCTACGGTCACCAGTCACTCGCCGAGGTCTGGCGCAACAGCCCTGCGGTGAACGTTGTGCGCTACCGGCGCCAGATACCAATACTGTCTTTGCCCGAGTGCAAGGACTGCTCGTACGCCGGTTTCTGCACTGGCGGCTGCCCAGCCTCGGTCATGGCTAAGTTCGACAGGCTGAACGCCCGTGATCCCTTGGTCTGCTACCGCATCTTCAAAGGAGAGGAGAAGGAAAGTGTCGATATGTGATGTGCCAACCGAGGCAAGCGCCACCGTGTCGAAGCCGGAACTGCCGGAGGGCGTACCGGCTCTGCGGGCGTTCTACCTCTACATGTCCAATACCTGCAACCTCCGTTGTCGACACTGCTGGATTACGCCAAGGTTCGGCGACGGGAAGGAGACCCTGGGCGACTTCGTGGACCCCGGTGTGCTGCGCCAGGCCGTGGTCGAAGCCAAACAGCTAGGGCTCTGCTCGGTGAAGCTGACCGGCGGCGAACCGATGCTCCATCCCCGTTTCATGGATATCGCAGACATGCTGACGGCGGAAGGCATGAGCATGGATATGGAAACCAACGGCACCCTCATGACCGCTGAGAAGGCGCGTCATCTGAAAGAAAAGACGAATGTCACATTCATCTCGGTCAGCCTCGATGCACCTGACGCGCGCTCCCATGACAGCTTCCGTGGAGTACCGGGCGCGTTCGACGCAGCCGTGCGCGGGCTCGATTGCCTGGTGAACGCCGGTTACAGAAACTGCCAGGTTATCATGAGCGTTCACAGGGGCAATCGCCACCAGGTCGAGGAAGTTGTCGCTCTTGCCGCAGCCCATGGTGCAAATTCGGTGAAATTCAACCCGGTCACCAGAACCGGTCGGGGCGCGGCAATGGAGGAAAGCGGCGAGGTAATGGACTTCGATGAGCATCTCGCCTTTGCGCGGTATGTGTCAACCGAGCTACGTCCGAAAGCCCGAGTTGGAGTCATCCTCAATATGCCGCCGGCCCTGTCATTGATGCGCGACCTCTTGCGTACCCGCGGCCGGACTGGTGACTGCGGTGTCTTGCGCATCCTTGGGGTGTTGGGGAATGGCGACATCGCCCTGTGCGGCATCGGCCGAACCGTCCCCGAGCTGGTCTATGGGAAACTCGGGCGCGACAGCATTCGCGACATCTGGTTCTCCAACCCGACAATTCTCCGTCTACGCCAAGCCCTGACGGACGTGGATGCGCTGCCGAGCCCCTGCGCCAGGTGCCTGTTTGTGAGGACATGTCGCACCGGGTGCGTGGCGAACAACTACACTGAAAGCGGGTCGTTAATTGCGCCGACCTGGCTGTGCGCGGAGGCTGAACGCCGCGGCGTGTTCCCGAGCAAGCGAGCGCAGCGAAAGATCTCCGGCGGCGAGGGCAAGGGATAGGTGAATTCAGCGCCTGTGGAACACGAACCCCAGGAACCGAGAATGATGGCCGCTGAGCGACGAAAGCGAAGAGAACACGGAAGGAAGTCCGCAGATTCTGCAGATTCCGGAGATCCGGGTTCGGAACCAGCGGTGTAATCTGCATGGTCTGCGGATGATACGTTTCGTGCCCCTAGCCTCGGCTGCCCCTGTCCGGCAGTACGTGCTTTCGTGGCTCCAGTGTCGGATTCAGGAGAACGGGTTTTACTTGACATGGATGGCAGAGGGGGTGTAGAATGATGTCGACTCCCAACCAGAGAGGGCTACAGGTCCGACATAGTAATTAGGAGGTTAGTGATGCCAGAAAAAGACGAGTCCAAGTATAACGCTCCGAGAGCAGTACGGCTTGCTGATGCTGCGAGCGCACGGGGTACGTGTAATTCCGGGAGCTATCCCGGTGAAAGCTGCTACAACGGTAGCAACGACGTGTCGTGCAACACAGGCACCGGTGCACAGGCCTACTGCGTCAACAATGGCAGCAATGCCGCCGGCTGTGATCAGGGCGACTCTCCTGCCGTGAAAGGCTGCGAAGCAGGCCTCGGAGTCCACGCGCTGTAGCAGAAGCCAGGGTTCTGTCGCCCGAAGCGGCAGACAAAGAACCTGCCGGGTTGTCAGCGCAGGAAGACAGAATCTCGGACGGGCGGAGCCTCATAAACTCGGCGCTGGAACGGAAACGAAGAACGCCGCCGTCTCGCGCTCATTTCGTGATGTGGTTCTGGCTGTGCAAGCTGAGGCATTCGCCGCAGGTGTCTAGAAGGAACACGCTTGGTGTCCAGAGCTGAGCAATCCAAAGTATCGCAGCGCCCTTTGAGACTCGAACTCGCTGATGGCAGTCGGTGGACGATTGTCGGTGCGGACGAACCGTCAGCTCTCGTAGTATCAGAACTGGGCAAGACTATGCGTCTTACGCCCGGCGCCGTGGGTCGCGAGCTGTACGCAGTCGTATCTCGTGACAGACATCACGACCCGCAGAAGCCGAGCCGGAACGGCGCGGCTGTGTGCTGGCTTTCCCCGCTCCTAGATCGAGGCCTGCAAATCATCCAGATGGAGAAAATCGCGAAGTTGGTTGCCTTGGGGTCCTTGTCACGGGGTGGCTTGCTTCTCCATGGCGCACTGGCAGAGTGCAAAGGTGCTGGCTACGTGCTGGCCGGACCCAGCGGAGTCGGCAAAAGCACCGCCAGTGATCGACTTCCGCTGCCCCATCGTTCGCTATGCGACGACCGGACCCTCGTCGTGCGAGACTCCACCGGCCAGTACTGGGCGCACCCTTGGCCGACTTGGAGCCAGCTGCAGGAAGGGAGAGACTCTTCGTGGCCGGTCGAAAACGCTGTCCCACTGCGGGGAATGTTCTTTCTCGGCCAGTCCCCGTCTCTGCGACTCCAGCCGACAGGACGGACGCAAACGACTGCTCTGATAATGGAATCGGCATTCGACCTTATACTGGCGGTCGTGAGGCTGTCCGAAGTCGGCGACCACGCAGAGCTCTGGAAAAACCACCTCGGTGCGGCCAAGGCTCTGGCTGCCGCAGTCCCGGCCTATTCACTGGAAATGAGCCTTCAGGGGCGGTTCTGGAAGGAGATCGAGAAGGTGCTGCCCCAGGTCGGCGACACGGAAACCCGTCTCCTGCCCAGTGACAACAAAGAGGCTGTCGTCGACTCTCTCCGTGCCGACGCGCGAGACTCGGTGCCTTCTCGACCGGTAGGAAATGACGTCCGGCTCCGCGCGGTCTGTTTGGGAAGCGCCATGAACCCGACGCTGGCGGAATCTGACGTACTCGAAGTCGAACCCTACGGCCAGGGCCGGGCACGTCCGGGCGACGTCATCTGCTTCAAGTCCCCTGAGAACACTGAGACGTGCGTGCGGCGGGTGGTATCGGTGACGGGACGGGTGACGGGTGACGGTAGACCGAAGGACGAAATCCGAACGCGTGGCGACGATAGTCCGCATAGTGACCCGTGGCTTCTAGGAAGTGAGGATGTTGCAGGACGGGCTGTAGCTGTCCGTCGAGGCACTCGTTGGCGACCGGTCAGCGGAGGGCTGCAGGGGCGGGCAACGGCAGCCTTGTTACATGGTTCCATGCCACTAAGGAGGTTCGGCCGACGACTACCTCGCCGCCTGCATGACCTGGTTGCCAAGGTAGGGCCAGTCGGCTGGGTCCTTCCGCAACACCTCAGGCCCCGGCTAGTGGAGTTCAACGGTCGCCACTGGGTGAAACTCGAGCTGCTGCTTGCCGGACGAGAGATCGGACGTTACGACTACTACTCTCAGGCTTGGCGCGTTCGGCAGCCGTTTCGTATGTTCCTGGACCTTAGCAAGTTACCGGGGCGATCGCTATGGAGCCGTGCCAGCTTGACGGGGGCGCGTTTCAAACCCGCACGAAGGCACGAGGAGAAAGGTCGGCTGACTGCGCTTGGGAGGGCCTTCTCGGCCGGACGCAGTGGCTTTGTCAAAAGAGAGCCAAGAGACCTGCCGGGCAGTGCCCCGCGACATAGTAATACCGGCCGCGCCGCACCGACGATGGTCGAGGCGGCTGTAGAATTCGCGACCAATGAACCGGAGAAAGCAACCTAAGGAGGTACGATATGGATAGCCAGAAGAGCCCAGAGCCGTCCGAAAACGCTCGCTCTGGATATGATGCACCACGAGCTCAGAGACTAAGCGATGTGGCACCGGGACGCGGCGATAACTGCGGCCCAGGTAACGCTGCAGATCCTGGGCAATGCACGGGCAACGGCAGTGCTGCTCAGAATACCTGCACCAGTGGCGGTCAGGCTGTTGCCTGCTCCGATAATGGCAACAGCGCTACCCTCTCGTGTGCTGCTGGAGACGACGCAACCGAGTGCGGTAACGGGAACGGAGCCATATAGGCATCGGATAAGGCAGGGAGTCAAAGCCAAGGCGACCCGTTGTCGGGTTAGTTTACCCTCTGCGGGGAGCAGGCCGGTGTAGGCCACCGGGACGCCACGCGGGTAGGCGTCTGTCAGAAATCCCTTTCCTGCGGTACCTTGCAGGACCGACCGGGCCGGAGTCTCGCAATCCGGCCCGGTCGATTCTCGGGCAAGTCGCCTGCCCGCATACCTACTGAGATAGCAGAAACGATGTCCCGTGGACCGACCGACGTGAGTAGTTGAGTTCGGGCAAGTAAGAAGGAGAGCCGTATACACGCGCTGATTCCGATGTCCACCGCCACGAAGTCACGAATACCGAAGGAAAAGAAGCAGCGACAGGTTGCGCTCGTCCGTTTCGTGTCTTTCGTGGTTCCGATGTCGACTTTGTGCGGCTACTTGCCCGTTGTGTTCGCATTGCTAGACTACTAGCGTTTCATGAACTCGCAACCAGCCGACAGCACAAGACCTGGGCTTGTTGAGACCGTAAAGCAGGGCCTTCACCTAGGTCGCGCGCTTCGCCTTGTCTGGACCATCGCGCCCGGCTGGGCAGTCATGAACCTCGTCCTGGTTGTCGTGCAAGGATTCATGCCGCTGCTTTCGCCCTACTTCATGAAGCGGACCATCGATGCGTTGCAGACTGCCATGGCTCTGCAGTCCGGTCTTGCTCCCTTTCGGCCCGTTCTCTTCTGGGTCATTCTTGCCGCCGCCGCCGCGCTCCTTTCGGCCCTGCTTGGCTCATTCTCCGGGTTGGCTGGCCAGTACCAGTCCATGGTCTTTTCCGACAAGGTAACCGACATCGTGCACAGCCAGTCGGTCGCGGTTGACCTTGAGTACTATGAAAACCCCAGCTACTACAATACTATGCAGCGGGCCCAGATTGAAGCCCATTCCCGGCCCATCGGTGTTGTCAACCGACTCGTCACCATCGGCCGGAGCCTGGTATCGCTCACGGGCGTCGCCGGCTTGCTCCTCGCTTTCAACCCGCTGGTCGCACTGGCACTCTTCTGTGTCGCCCTGCCCGGAGCGCTGGTCCAGTCGGTCTTTGCGCGCCGCCAGTACCGCCTTGAACAAGAGCAGACCGAGAAAGAGCGCCAGGCATCGTACTACCACTTCATGCTGACCGGTTCGTGGTTCGCCAAGGAACTGCGCCTTTTCAACCTCGGGTCTCTATTTCGGACCCGATTCCAAGACCTGCGTCAGCAACTGCGCGGAACAAGACTGGCTTTGTCGCGGCGGCGCACCATTGCCGGCCTGCTGGCCGGGTCCCTGACCTCCGGGGCCATCTTCGGCTCCCTGGCTTTCGTTGCGTATCAGGCATACAGAGGGAAAACGACGCTCGGCAGTCTCGTGATGTACTACTCCATCTTCCAACTGGCGGTTGGCTCGTTCTCAAGCGTTCTGAGCGGACTGGCCGGGCTCTACGAGGACAACCTCTTTCTCACCAACTTCTACAAATTCATGGACCTGAAGCCGCGGGTCCAAGTACCCGCGAACCCGACGCCGATCCCGGCCCGAATCACCCAGGGCGTCGTATTCCACGCCGTCCACTTCTCCTACCCGAGCGATTCCCGCACGGTACTCGAGACGGTCAACCTGAGTATTGCTCCGGGCCAGGTTGTCGCCTTGGTTGGCGCAAACGGCTCGGGCAAGACCACGCTGGTGAAACTACTCTGCCGGCTGTACGACCCGGACTCGGGCAGTATCACCGTTGACGGCACCGACCTCCGGCATCTGGACCCGGTGGAATGGCGCCGCAAAGTCAGCGTCATCTTGCAGGACTATGTTCAGTACGGCATGACAGCCTGGGAGAACATCTGGATGGGCGACGTAGAGAGGAAGCCCGACCGGAGCCGAATCACCCGAGCGGCCGAGCTCTCCGGCGCTGACTCGGCAATCAGACGGCTACCCCAGGGGTATGACACTCCGCTTGGCTTTCAGTTCAAGCGCGGCCGGGAGCTCAGCATCGGTGAGTGGCAGAAGGTAGCTCTGGCCCGCGCATTTCTGCGCAATTCCGAACTCGTCGTGCTCGACGAACCCACCAGTTCGCTCGACCCTTTGGCGGAGGCCGAGGTATTCGACCACTTCCGCCGGGCAATCCGGGGTAGAAGCGCGGTGCTCATCAGCCATCGCTTCTCCACCGTGAAGATGGCCGACTACATCTATGTGCTCGACCACGGACGGGTCGCGGAGTCCGGCACGCACCAGGAGCTCTTCGAGATGGACGGTCTCTATGCTCATCTCTACTCAGTCCAGGCCGCCCGGTATCAGGCCGAACCCAAGGCACCACCAAACTCGAATGACGAAACTCGAAGTCCGAATGAAACTCGCACGCCGTAAGATGTCCAAATCGGAATTTGGGATTCGGGCTTGATTCGTCATTCGTGCTTCGGGCTTCGGATTTGCAGTCTGGTGTCCTCGTGAGCGTGACTCAAGGGTCGCAGCGGACGAGAGGCCCCGGGAAGGGAGAACCCGGCGCGCTGGCTTCGAACAGGCCGGGATGGACGGCCGACTTCCCTTCGGTTGAGTCAATCGTGGTCGACGGTCGCCGTCGGATTGTCTATACCGGACCCAGCATGAATCCGACCCTGCGCGTGCCGGATGTCCTCTGGGTCGAGCCATACGGCAATAGACCCGTGCGGGCCGGCGATGTTGTCTGCTTCGCGTCGCCTGAGCTTGACACCAACATCGTACACCGCGTCATCTCCGTCCGTCCCTCGTCTCCCGTCTCCGCTCATCGGTCACCCGTCACCGGTCTCCGGTCTTCCGTCCTCGGTCTTCCGTCCCCGGTCGCCATCCGGACACAGGGCGACAACAACCCCTTAGCCGACATACGGGTTCTTGCGCCTGCTGACCTATTGGGGCGTGTAGTGGCGGCGCAGCGCGGCACGCGGCTCCGTTCTATCCATGGTGGCCACGCCGGTCTGATGGTCGCTTGGAGCATCAAGCTGGGAAAGGCGCTCTGGGGGGTCCTTGCCGGCGTCGCCAGCGTCGTCTACCAAAGCCTCATCAAGGGCGGTCGGTTTGGCTTCCTGCTGCCCGGCGGCCTGAGGCCCAGGGTAGTCTGTTTCAGCGGTCGAGACACCGCGGTTCTGAAGCTGCTGATGCACGGTCACACGGTCGGGCACTACAACTATCGCGCCAAAGAGTGGCACATCCGGCGACCATTCCGCTTGTTCGTGGACGAGCGCACCCTCCCCGTCCCGAAATCCAAGGACTAGTTCATGGTTGCAGGTTCCACGTTCCTGGTTTCCGGCTCGGGATCGAAATGACTAGCACGGTTGAGACGCTCTTCCGTCTCTTGTCCAACAAGGAACCTGGGGCTCAGAACGCCGAACCTCGCCCGACCAACCAGGAACCTGAAACCAGGAACCAAGGACTCCTGGGCGTTGACTGGAATGCCGTCCTCAACACGGCTGCCCGCAACAGCCTGGAACCGCTGCTGTTCAAACGCCTCAAAGAGAGCGGCACGCGGGCCTATGTCCGACCCGATGCCTGGAACCAGCTGCGACTAGCTTACTTTGAGAGCGCCCGGAAGAACCTGCACCTCTATCGAGAACTCCGGCCGGTGCTCCGCCTGCTGCGCGACTCCGACATCCCGGTGATTGTCCTAAAGGGGGCTTTTCTGGCCGAGGCGGTTTACGGCGACGTC